>JANMAD010000079.1:0-13553 GCA_031359515.1 Acidobacteriota bacterium
GGCGCAAAGAAAACCGCGAGCTTTTCTTTGCGCCTTTGCGTCTTTGCGTGAGGCAATTCCGTTCGCTTGTGTGAGTTCTGATTGTTCAACAAATTTCCATCTAAATTGAAGCAGATAAGCATGGCCCACCAAGCGAAAAACATTTATCCACGAAATCACACGAAACGACACAAATATTCTTATGTTTGGGTTCGTGTTGCTTCGTGTGATTTCGTGGATAGCTTTTCCATGTTGCCCGAATCATTCGTGATTTGATTCAGTTTACTAAGACTCCCATGCCGACTAAAGAACAAGAGCGATTACGTGAGCCGTACACGACCCCGATTCCGCCGTGGCGGCGTTGGGGCCCTTATGTCTCGGAGCGTGCGTGGGGCACGGTGCGCGAGGACTACAGCGCGGACGGCAATGCCTGGGATTATTTCCCGCATGATCATGCGCGCTCACGCGCCTATCGCTGGGGTGAGGACGGGCTGGCCGGCATCTGTGATCGCTATCAACTGCTCACCTTCGCGCTCGCATTATGGAACGGGCGCGATCCCGTCTTGAAAGAGCGTCTGTACGGGACGGTCTCAAGCGAGTCGAATCACGGCGAGGATGTGAAGGAGTATTACTTCTATCTCGATTCGACGCCGACGCATTCGTACATGAAGTATCTGTACAAGTATCCGCAGTCCCAGTTTCCCTACGGGCAGTTGATTGGCGAGAACCGCGCGCGGGCCGGGCGCAATCAACCGGAGTTCGAGTTGCTCGACACGGGCGTATTCGATGAGGATCGCTACTTTGATGTTTTTGTCGAGTATGCGAAAGCCGGCCCCGATGACATCTGCATCCGCATTGAAGCGTTCAATCGCGGCCCCGCCGACGCGCCGCTCCACATCCTGCCGCACCTCTGGTTTCGCAACACTTGGGGCTGGGGCGCGCAGGCTTGGGGGCCGGAAGCGAAGCCGGAGCCAATTATCAAAGCGGGCGCACAAGGCGACGGCTGGCTCAGTCTCGTAGCATCGGATGAAACGGCCGACCCGTTGCCGAATCTGCCATTCACCTACAAACTCGGCACGCGTTATCTCTACGGGCAGAGCGAAGGCGCGGAACTGCTGTTCACCGATAACGAGACGAACGGGCCGCGCATATGGGGCTGGGGCGCGCAGAGCCGTAAGCCTTACGTCAAAGATGCCTTCCACCGACACATCATCGCGGGCGAGCCGTGCGTCAATCCTGAGCGCACCGGCACGAAGGCTTGCTATCACTACACACGCAACGTGCCGGCCGGTGGCTCGGTCGTGCTGCAACTGCGCCTCACAGATCAGGAGCTACCCAAGCCGCTCGCCGATTTTGATGAGATCGTCACGCAACGCCGAGCCGAGGCCGACGAGTTTTACGATGCGATCCAACCGCCGCTTGCGACCGCGGACGAACGACGTGTGCAGCGACAAGCGTTCGCGGGGATGTTGTGGAGCAAGCAGATTTATATCTACGACGTGCAGAAGTGGCTCGAAGGCGACGACCCGAAGAACTTTCCGCCGCCTGAGTCGCGCAGCCGCATACGCAATTTTCGCTGGAAGCATTTGAACTCGATGCGCGTTTTGTCCATGCCGGACAAATGGGAGTATCCGTGGTTTGCGGCGTGGGACTTGGCGTTCCATTGTGTGCCGCTCGCCATCGTTGACGCGGAGTTTGCGAAGGAGCAATTGTGGCTCTTGCTCTTCGAGCAATTCCAGCACACGAACGGGCAGATTCCGGCATACGAATGGGAGTTCTCCGATCTCAACCCGCCGGTGCATGCGTGGGCGGTCTGGCGCATCTACAACATGGATCGCTTGCAGACGGGCAAGGGCGACCGGCTGTTCCTCGAAAAGTGTTTCCACAAACTGCTGATCAATTTCGCGTGGTGGGTCAATAAGGTTGACAGCGAAGGCAACAACGTCTTCGAGGGCGGCTTCCTTGGCCTCGATAACATCACGGTCGTTGATCGCAGCACGCCTTTGCCGAACGGCGCGAAGTTAGAGCAATCGGATGCAACGGGTTGGATGGGCATGTTCTGTCTAAACCTCATGCGCATCGCGCTTGAGCTGGCGGAAGACGACAAAGCCTACGAAGGGCTGGCGACGAAATTTTTCCAGCACTACGTCTATGTCGGCGCGGCGATGAAGCACATGGGCAACCGCAACTATCAGTTGTGGGATGAGAAGGACGGCTTTTTCTACGACGTGCTGCGTTATGCCGACGGCACGTTCCACAAGTTCCGCGTGCGCTCACTCGTCGGCCTGATCCCGCTTTACGCCATCGAGCGTTTAGAAGAGGATTGGATCGCGCCGTTCCCCGAGTTCAGCTCGAACCTGCAATGGTTTTTGAAAAACCGGCAAGACCTGGTGCAGCGTTGCGTGACGACCGTCACACGCGCCGACGGCCGTGTCGTCCACGTGCTGGCCATCGTCAACGAAGAACAGATGCGCCACTTGCTCGAACGCATCTGGGACCCGAACGAGTTTCGCTCGGATTATGGTCTGCGCAGCCTGTCGAAATATCACGAACAGCATCCGTTCTCATTCGGCGACAATCAAGTCGGCTACGAGCCGGCCGAATCCGTCGTCATGCTCAAGGGCGGCAATTCGAACTGGCGCGGGCCGCTCTGGTTTCCCACGAGCTTCCTGATGATCGAATCGTTGCGCAAACTCGGCAAGGCGTTCGGCGCGGCGGTGGCGATTGACAGTCCCGTCGCGGGTGAGCCGGCGGTCACGCTCGACCAGATGGCACGCGGCTTCGCCGACCGCATGATCTCGATCTTCACGCGCGACGAAAAAGGTGTGCGACCCGCGCACGGTTGGTACGAAAAGTTTCAGACCGATCCGCACTGGCGCGACCTCGTCCTCTTCTACGAATATTTTCATGGCGACACGGGCATGGGTCTCGGCGCGTCACATCAGACAGGTTGGACGGGCCTCGTCGCGTCGCTGATTGACGAATGGCGGCGCTGACGAATGTCTGCACCATGCGCGGCGCTGTGAACTGAAAGGAGTCTGCGATGACGCTGAGAAGCGCTGCCAATCTGGCCCTGCTCTGTTTGTTGCTGAACACCGCCCTGCTCCTGTTACGTGCCATCGGCTTTTATGAATTCAACTCGGAATACACTTACAAATTCTTCATGCTCGGCAATCTGTTGCTGAGCAACGGCGGGCTGATCGTGTTCCTGTACGTGCTCCGTTCAAGAGTGCAAGACTAAACTCGGCCGCAGGTGAGGTGTGCCCATGTCCGTGACGCTCGCACCGGAGGAGCTAACGCTCCTGCAAACGCTCGCGCAAAATTATCCCACCGCCGATGTCGCGCTCGCCGAAGCTGCCGCGCTACACGCCGCGCTCTCGCTGCCGAAGGGCGTCGTCCACATCGTCAGCGACGTGCATGGCGAGTACAAGAAACTACGGCACATCATCAACAACGCTTCGGGCGCTTTGCGCCCACTCGTCAATCGTCTATTCAAAGAACGCCTGACGGATGATGAGCAGCAACAACTGCTGGCCGTGCTCTATTACCCGCGCGAATTGATGGAGTACGAACGCGCGCAGTTGGGTGACGCAGAGCAAAGGCGCGGGTGGGTGCGGCAGACGCTGCGCCGGCAATTTGAGATCGTGCGCGTGTTGGCGAGCAACTACCGCCGCCCGCAGGTTAACGCGCTGCTGACGCCGCAGTTCGCCGAACTATTCGAGGAATTGCATGACGAGCCGTTCACCAATCGCCCAGAGGCTTATGTCGACGCGATGCTCGATGCGCTCGCGGCGCATGATCAGGATTTGACGGCGGTGCGCGCCGCATCGCGGCTGGTGCGCGATCTCTCCGTCGCGGAGATCATCGTCGCGGGCGATCTCGGCGACCGGGGGCCGCGGCTGGACAAAGTGTTGGATTATTTGCTGGAGCAGCCGCACGTCGCGTTCACGTGGGGCAATCACGATGTCTCGTGGATGGGCGCGTGCTTGGGTCAAGAAGCGTTGATCGCGACCGTGCTGCGCATCTCTCTGCGCTATCGCCGGCTATCTCAACTTGAAGAGGGCTACGGGCTGATCATCACGCCGCTGGAAAAGCTCGCGCGCACGGTCTATGCGGACGATCCGGCCGAGTGTTTCAAGACGAAGGGCACGGGGTTGCGCGATGATCTGCTGATGGCGCGTATGCAGAAAGCGATTGCCGTCATCCAGTTCAAACTCGAAGGGCAAGCGAGCCGGCGTCATCCGGAATGGGAAATGGAGCCGCGCAACCTGTTGCACCGGATCAATTTTGTCGAGAAGACGATTGAGATTGATGGACATATACATCCGTTGCTCGATTCATTTTTGCCGACCATCGATCCCGCAAACCCTTATGCGTTGTCGGCGGAAGAGCGCGTCTGCATGGATCGCTTGCGGCTGTCGTTCGTTTCCAGTAGTCGCCTCTGGCAGCACATGTCATTCGTCGTGCGGCACGGCGCGATGTGGCTACGCCGCGATCACGCGCTTATCTTTCATGGTTGTGTGCCGGTGGACGAGCAGGGCGCGTCGTTGTCAGTGGCGGTGGACGGGCAGGAGCGGAGCGGGCGCGAGTTGTTCGACGCGCTTGATTCGGTGGTGCGCCGCGCCTTTCGCAAGGGCGCGCAAGCGGCCGATGAGGATGCCGATTGGCTCTGGTATCTGTGGACGGGGCCGCGCTCGCCGCTCTTTGGCAAAGATCGCATGGCGACATTCGAGACTTACTTCGTCGCCGACAAAGCAGCGCGGAAAGAGAATAAAAATCCTTACTTCAAGATGATTCACGACGCGGAGTTTTGTCGCGGACTCGCGGCCGGGTTCGGCATCGGCGAGCATGCGTTGATCGTCAACGGGCACGTGCCGGTGAAGGTCGAGAAGGGCGAAGAGCCGGTGAAGTCAGGCGGCAACGCGGTGACGATTGACGGTGCGTTCTCGGAAGCTTACGGCGACCGGGGCTACACGCTCATCCTCGCGCCGGAACGGGTCGCGCTCGCAGAGCATCACCACTTCGAGTCAATCGCCGACGCGATCACGGCCGGCGCGGACATCGTGCCGAAAGTGACGACCGTCACTGCTTACGAGCGCTCACGCCTCGTCGCCGACACAGAAGAGGGCGCGGCCATGCGCCAACGCCTCGCCGCGCTCGAACGTCTCGTGCGTGCGTATGAAGAAGGCGCGTTGTTAGAAAAATAACTTAACCGAAATGGATGAGAGCGCGCGGATATCATTTTAATCTCCGCGCCCTTTGAGCTGTTAACTCTGTGGATAGTTTACGCAACCACGGCCAGTTCGGGCGCGCGTTTGCTATCGGCTTTGGTGACGGTGTAGACGATGGTCTCTTGCGTCTTGCCCTTGACCTGTACGTTGCCGAGCGGTTCGGTCACGTAGTCGCGGCCGATCAGTTTGGCCGTGCCGTCGCTGATCAGGATCGCCACGCCTTTTTCCTTCGTGGTTGATTCGAGCCGCGCCGCCAAGTTCACCGTGTCGCCGATGATGGTGTACTCAAGCCGGCCCTCCGCGCCGACTACACCGCAGGTGGCCACGCCCGTGTGTATGCCGACGCCGATCTTGAACACGGGCCGCTTCACATACGCGCCCTCTTTGTGCAGCCGCGCCTGTTCCTCGTTGTGTTGCTGCCATTCATTGTTCATGTGATCAACTTCTTCGAGCATCGCTAAGCCGCAGGCGACGGCCGCGTTAGCCTCCAAATTGTCGCCCCGCGCGACCGGCGCGCCGAAGACGATCATCAATCCGTCGCCGATGTACTTGTTGATATGCCCGCCGTAGGACGAGATAACCTTGTGCATGCGGCTGAAGTATTCGTTCAGCCACGTGACGACGACTTCGGAGTTGACTGACTCGGAGAGCGTCGTGAAGCCGCGTATGTCTGTGAAGATGAGGGTGACGGTGCGCCGCTCACCGCCGAGTCGCAGCGCCTCGCGCTGTTCCCACAACGTATCGGCCACTTCGGGCGAGACGCAGCGCGAGAAGATGTCCATGATCTGCGCCCGCTCGTTCTCTTTCTCTTCGCGCACTGCGCGCTCGTGCGCGTAGCGCAGCAGAAAGCCGGAGAGAGCCAGCACGCCGACACCCATTTCCGAAGTCATGACCGGCAAGATCAATCCATAGTGATTGAATGTCCAGGCGGAGACTGAGAGGATGCCGACCGCCACGATGACGACGACGAGCGCGCCCAAAGCAGCGCGAAACTTAAAGACGGCCAATGCGACCAACCCGATCACGAGGAACAGGATTAAGACGCGCGGCGTGTAGTTGATTTGGCGCAAGGGCTGACCGAAGAGCATCGTGGCGGCGATGTTGCCGTGTATCTCCACGCCGGGCATGAGGGCCGGCGTAGTATTGATCTGTCGTCCGCGCAGCCGCGCCCAAAAGGTGGAGATGAGACCGGGTTTGAAGTAAGGGGTGGGGAAAAGATCGGGAGCGTCGTTGTTCGTCGCGCCGATCAACACGATGCGATCTTTGAATAGCTCGTCGGGCACTTGCCCCGGGTCTTTGAAGAGAATGTCGCCGGCTGAGACGACTTTGAAGCCGGGCGTGCGACTGCGAAAATCGATCTGCATCGTCCCATCATTGCGAAGCGGGATGATATGGTCGCCGAATTTGATGGTTTGATCAGGCAGCGCCTCGACCGGTTTGTCAGCATAAATCTGTGCAATGTTGCTGGCGAAACTTGAATCGGTTGTGCCGTCCGCCGCGATGTGACCTAAGTAGGCTGTGCGCCGGAAACCGTCACTGTCCGAAGGCAGGTCGGAAAAGCCGACGGCCGAAACTGCCTCGGCGACTTCGGGTAGCGGCTTGATCTCTGTCTTCAGACCGCCTTCCGCCAGTTTCTTGACGATCACGACGTTGCCCGCGTTATTGATCGCATCGATCACTTGCTGATCGGACGCCTTGTCGCTCTCCGTTGGCCCGCCCCGCTCGCTGAAATAAATATCCACGCCGATGACGCTTGCCCCGCCTTGACTGGCGCGGTCAATCAACCGTGCATAATAACTGCGCGGCCAGCTTTGTGGGCGATAGTTAGAAGCGCGGATCGTATCCTCATCAATGCCGATAATCGTGATCGGTTCCTTTAGGCCGCGCTCGCGCTGTTCCGGATGCAGCGCATCGCGCAGTTGGAACAGCAGGTCGAGGCCGTTAACCTCTTCGAGGCTCGTGACCAAGCCGTAAGAGTAAGAGGTGTACTTGCCGTTTGCGTCCGTCATGGGGCGCATGGCGACCGCGAGCGCGCCCCAGATGATCAGCGATAAACCAAGCGCGAGCGGCCAATACCAGTAGCGGAGAAGATGCGAAGTGAAAGCGTATTTGCGTCGTGGAGGCATAGGGGTGATCCGTTGATTGCTGCGGGTATGTGCGTGTGCAAGGCACTACGGCTTGTTGCGGCCCGACAGTTGAAAGTCTGGTTAATAATAATAGACGGCACGGGCTGCGTTGCTGATGGCTGAGCCGCTTGGATGATCTGCGCGGCAAAAATCCCGGCGCGTCTGCTCGGATGCGCGCGGATTGTACCGCCGGCCGGCATCACGGTCAATGGATAGTTCGCAGCAACGCGCCGGCTCACTTATATTGCACGCTGTAGTAGGGCAGTTCCAGCCCGGAGATGCTGATGACCTCTTCGCGGCAGTCAATCTCCTTGTCTTGCATCTGCGCGTAGGCCGCGGACGACATCAGGATTTCGCCCATCTTGGCCACGTCCTCACCTAACTTGCAAGCCAGATTCATCTCGTCGCCGAACAGATCGCGATCCTCTATGTTGAGGATGCGGCCATAGCCGATGCCGATGGAGACGTAGAGGCGGTGACTTTCGGGCAGCAGGCGATTGGCGGTGTTCATGTGGCGGGTGATCTTCTGGCTGGCGCGGACGGCGTCGGCCACCGTGTCGAACAGACAGTAGAGATTGTCGGCCTCCGCTTTGACCAGCAGCCCGCCCTCTTCCTGCACGCACGGGCAGGCAACAAGCCGCATCTGATGGATCATTAACAAAAACGGGACGATGCCGTGTCGCTGCGTGAGGCGCGAGAAGCCGGACATGTCCAGGATCATCACGGCTTTTTCTTGACCAAAGATTTCCTCGATCTCGCGTGTGATCTCCGCGCGACGTTCGGGTTGCTCGATCATTTCGGTGAGCAGCCGGTCAAGGCTGGCTTGCGTGTTGTGGCGCGCGACCGGCTCGTTGTTGTCACTGGGCGGAGATGGAGTTGACATTCTTATCCTTCATGCACGGGGGCTGATCTTACGCGGTCATAGTTAACATAAATGATAGCCGACGGCCCAATGTTTTTTCGGCCACGAGCGGTGCAATCAGTTGATCTCCAATCTTGACTAAAAAGTAAGGTATTGCGTATAATGACCCTGTGCCTGACACAGTGCGACTTATATCGGAGCATGCGTTATGAAAGTTTCCGCGCAAGAAGAGTATGGCCTGCGCTGTTTATTGCAGCTTGCGCCGCTCAGGGCGGACGGGTATTTGACGCTTGCGCAGATCGCCGAGCGTGAGGGACTGTCGGTCGCGAATGCAGGCAAGTTGATGTGGATTTTGAATAAGGCCGGGCTGGTCAAATCCATACGTGGCACGAAGGGCGGCTACCGTTTGGCGCGCCCCGCCGGCGAGATACATCTGAGCGAGATCATCAAGGTGCTTGACGACGACGTGCTGTCTGGTCATTGCAAGAGCTATACGGGCGTACTCGACACTTGCGTGCATACGGGCAATTGCGGCATCCGCCCGGTTATCGTCGGGCTGCACGATATTGTCGAACAAGCGTTGTCCGGGATCACGCTCGCGCAACTGCTGGGCACGGAGGCGAAGGTCGAGGATCGACTGCACCAAATACACGCCCTACCGCGCCACATTGAGGCGACCGGGCGACGGGCATAGCGATCAGGCGTGTAGCTAACGGCATAGCGATTTGATTACTTAGTTGATAGACATAATCATTGTTCTGTGAGGGCGGAAGAGAGAAGCGATGAGCACAATCGAACTACTAACCAACAAAGAGTACAAGTACGGCTTCGTGACCGACATCGAGTCGGACGTGATCCCGAAGGGTCTCAGCGAAGACACCATTCGGCTGATCGCCGCGAAGAAGAACGAGCCGGACTGGATGCTGGAGTTTCGGCTCAAGGCCTATCGCCAGTGGCTCAAGATGACCGAGCCAAAGCATTGGCCGAACGTCACCTACCCGGCGGTAGATTATCAAGACATGATCTACTACAGCGCGCCGAAGCAGAAGGCGACGAAGGCCAGCCTCGACGAGGTCGATCCCGAATTGCTGCGCACGTTCGAGAAGCTCGGCATCCCGCTCACAGAGCAGAAGCAACTCGCGGGTGTGGCCGTTGATGCCGTCTTCGATTCGATGTCGGTGGCGACAACCTACAAAGCGAAATTGAAGAAGTTCGGCGTCATCT
The DNA here is from genome assembly GCA_031359515.1 of Acidobacteriota bacterium. Classification (GTDB taxonomy): domain Bacteria; phylum Acidobacteriota; class Blastocatellia; order Pyrinomonadales; family Pyrinomonadaceae; genus QHXQ01. The sequence goes on from JANMAD010000079.1 coordinate 9,423, forward strand.
TCTGTTCGTTCACAGAGGCGGTGAAAGAGTATCCGGAACTGATCAAGAAATATCTCGGCTCGGTCGTGCCGGTGAACGATAACTATTTCGCGGCCCTCAACAGCGCGGTCTTCTCCGATGGTTCATTCGTCTTCATCCCGAAGGGCGTGCGCTGTCCGATGGAGCTTTCCACCTACTTCCGTATCAACAACGCCGAATCGGGACAGTTCGAGCGCACCCTCATCATTGCCGAAGAGGGCGCGCACGTCTCTTATCTCGAAGGCTGCACCGCACCTAAGTTTGACAAGAATCAACTGCACGCGGCAGTGGTGGAGCTCGTCGCGCTCGACGATGCCGAGATTAAATACTCGACCGTGCAGAATTGGTATGCAGGCGACGAGGAAGGCAAAGGCGGCATTTATAACTTCGTGACCAAGCGCGGTAAGTGCGCAGGGCGCAACTCGAAGATTTCGTGGACGCAGGTTGAGACCGGCTCGGCGATCACGTGGAAATATCCGTCGTGCATTCTGCAAGGCGATAACTCGGTGGGCGAGTTCTATTCGGTTGCGCTGACCAATCATGCGCAGCAGGCAGATACCGGCACGAAGATGATCCACATCGGCAAGAACACGCGCTCGACGATCATCTCAAAGGGCATCTCGGCCGGGAAGTCGAACAACAGTTATCGCGGCCTGGTAAAAATCCTGCCGGGCGCGGCCGGGGCGCGCAACTATACGCAATGCGACTCGCTCTTGATCGGTGACAAGTGCGGCGCGAACACGTTCCCCTATGTCGAGGTGATGAACAATACGGCGCAGGTTGAGCATGAAGCGACCACCTCGCGCATTAGTGAAGATCAACTCTTCTACCTGATGCAGCGTGGTCTCGCGCAGGAGGATGCAGTCTCGCTCATCATCAATGGCTTCTGTCGCGCGGTGTTCCGCGAGTTGCCGATGGAGTTCGCCGTCGAAGCGCAGAAGTTACTCGGCATGAAACTGGAAGGCAGTGTGGGATAAAGCAGAGGTCAGAGGTTAGAGATCAGAGGTCAGTAGTTTTGACTTTACTAATCTTTGACCTCTGACCTCTAACCTCTAAATTTACGGAGTAAATATATTGTGTTAGAGATTCGTAATTTGCATGCGACCGTCGAGGGTAAGGAGATTTTGCGCGGGCTTGATCTGACGGTTAATAAGGGCGAAGTGCATGCCATCATGGGGCCGAACGGGTCGGGCAAGTCCACGTTGGCGAAAGTGTTGGCGGGGCATCCGGCGTATGTGGTGACGGCCGGCGAAGTCCTGTACGAAGGCAAAAATCTGTTAGAGCTTGACGCGGATGTGCGTGCGCGTGAAGGCGTGTTTCTCGCCTTTCAATATCCGGTGGAAGTTCCGGGCGTGTCGAACGCGCAGTTTTTGCGGCTGGCGTATAACGAGAAGCGCAAGCATCTCGGTGAAGAAGAGCTTGACCCGTTGGAGTTTAAAGACCTGTTGAGCGAGCGCGCGAAGATCGTCGAGATGGACGCTGGTCTGATGTCGCGTTCCGTCAACGAAGGCTTTTCGGGCGGCGAGAAGAAGCGCAACGAGATTTTGCAGATGGCGGTGCTAGAGCCAAAACTCGCGGTGCTGGACGAGACCGATTCCGGTCTCGATATTGATGCCCTGCGCATCGTCGCGGCCGGCGTTAATCATCTGCGCACGCCGGAGAATGCCGTCGTCCTCGTCACGCATTATCAGCGGCTCTTGAACTACATCGTGCCCGACTTCGTCCACGTGCTCTATCGCGGGCGCATCGTGCGCTCCGGGGGCAAAGAGTTGGCGCTGGAATTAGAAGCGAAGGGCTACGATTGGATCAAGGAAGAGGGCGCGGCGGCGGATGCGACCGCCGGGGCCGGCGCGCGGTAGCAGCAAACAGTAATGGCACAAGCAATCACAGAACAGAACGCATACGCGGCCGCCTTCCGCGCCGCGCAGGAGTCGGGCGCGGGGCGCAACGCACCCGCGTGGCTGGAGCGCACGCGCACGCAGGCGATGACCCGCTTCGAGCAGATAGGTTTTCCGACGGTTGATGCGGAAGATTGGAAGTATACGAACGTCGCGCCGCTTGCGCGGGGTACGTTCGCGCCGCAGATGCATGAGACGGCTGCGCGTGTGACAAACGATGCGCTCGCGCCGTTCATCTACGACGAGGCGCGGCAGAGCCGGCTCGTGTTCGTCAACGGCATTTACCAGCCGCACCTGTCTGCGCTCGACGAACTGCCGGCAGGCGCGGTCGTGATGAATATAGCCGATGCTTTGCAGGGCGAGCATGAAGCCATCTTGCGAGCGCACCTGGCGCGCTCCGCTGATGCGGATGATGGCACTGACGGCTTCAACGCGCTCAATACTGCCTTCATCAATCACGGCGCGTTCGTCTATCTACCCAAAGGCGTGCAAGTCGCTGCGCCATTGCACCTATTGTTTTTATCGCAGCCGACGACCGAGGCAGCCGCCATCTTTCCGCGCGTGCTGATCGTCGCAGAACGTGAGAGCGCGGCGACGATCATTGAGAGCTATGAGTCCGCAGACAACAATATCTATTTCACGGATGCGGTGGTGGAGGTTTTCGTTGGCGCGCAGGCGCGCATAACGCATTACAAGGTGCAGCGCGAAAGCGAGCGGGCGTTTCATATCGCCGAGACGCGGGCGGAACTTGAACGCAACGCCGCCTACGAATTGACAACTGTCACGCTCGGCGCGCAACTCTCGCGGCATGGCATCAGCGTCAAACTAGCACATGAAGGCGCGTCATGTGTGGTGGACGGTCTCTATCTTGTCACGACCGGACAGCACGCCGACACTCATTCGCTGATCGATCATATAGCGCCGCATTGCACCAGTCGGCAAGTTTACAAGGGCATCCTCGATGGCAAGTCGCGCGCGGTCTTCAACGGCAAAATCTTCGTGCGCCGCGACGCGCAGCAGACCGATGCGCAGCAGACGAATAAGAATTTGCTGCTCTCGCCCGATGCGCGCGTGGACACCAAGCCGCAGCTTGAGATTTTCGCCGACGACGTGAAGTGCGCGCACGGCGCGACCGTCGGGCAACTGGCGGAAGAGGAGTTGTTCTATCTCCTCAGTCGCGGTCTGCATCAGGAGTTGGCCCGCAATCTGTTGACCTATGGTTTTGCCGAGGAGTTGGTCGAGAAAATCAAGATTGAGTCAATCAAAGCGCAGCTTGACGAGACGATTCTTAACCGGCTGCACGCGCGTCTGGAGGTATGAAGATTTCAGCGATGATTGCCACTGAGCAAGCGATGACGACTGATACGCAACAACCCGTTGGCGCGTGGGATGTGGCGCGCGTGCGGCGTGATTTTCCCGTGCTGAGCCAAACTGTGAACGGCCGGCCGCTCGTCTATTTGGATAACGCAGCTTCATCGCAAGTGCCGCAGGTGGTGATTGATCGCGGCAGCCGTTATCTGCGCGAGGAGCATTCCAATATACATCGTGGGGTGCATTATCTGAGCCAACGCGCGACGACCGCTTACGAAGGTGCGCGCGAGAAGGTGCGCCGCTTCATCAACGCGCGGGAGGCGCGCGAATGCATCTTCACGCGCGGTTCGACCGAGGGCATCAATCTCGTCATGCACGGCTACGGGCGCAAGTTCGTGCAAGCGGGCGATGAGATCATCATCTCCGCGATGGAGCATCACGCGAACATCGTCCCGTGGCAGATGCTCTGCGCGGAGAAGGGCGCAAAGCTTCGTGTCATCCCGATGAACGATGCGGGCGAGTTGTTGCTCGACGAATATGATGCGCTGTTGAACGAGCGCACGAAACTCGTGGCCGTGATGCACGTCTCGAACGCGCTCGGCACGATCAATCCGATCAAAGAGATCGTCGCTCGCGCGCATAAGCAGGGCGTCCCCGTGTTGGTGGATGGCGCGCAAGGCACGCCGCATTTGCAGATTGACGTGCAGGATTTGGATTGCGATTTCTACACCATCTCCGGGCACAAGATGTTCGCGCCGACCGGCAGCGGCGTCATCTATGGCAAAGCCGCGCGGCTCGAAGCGATGAACCCGTTTCTCGGCGGCGGCGACATGATCCGCACAGTCACGTTCGAGGAAACAACCTATGCCGGGCTGCCAAACAAGTTCGAGGCGGGCACACCCGC
>JANMAD010000021.1:0-4406 GCA_031359515.1 Acidobacteriota bacterium
CGCGCCGCCTTGTGCGGCGCGGACGGGGAGTGCGAATCCGGATCGAATTTTAATCGAACCTACTGCTGCGTAGGCCCGCCAGCGGTGAACGGTCCATTGCTCGTGCCACCACCAGCGTTACCTGAGACCTTGTTATTGCCGTATGAGTGAATGGTGCCCCCAGCGAAGTTCAGCCCTATGCCGTTGTTGAAGATGTTACAGTTGGAACAGACGGTATCGGAAGCGCCCGTCCCAGCCGTGATGCCCTGACCATTGTTGGCTGAGACGCAACTCTCAAGGTTCAGTTTCGTCACGCCTGTGGTCTGCTCGGAGACGAACCCGCCCCCAGCATTCCCAGCCGCGACCGAATTGCTGATCGTGACATTGGTATTGCTATCTGCCACGAAGCCGGAACTGCCGTTTCCCTCTGACCGGGTATGGTCAATCATCGCCTTCACGGTTACCGAGTTAGTAGGGATCACCACAATGCCGCTCTGCGCACAGTTCCTGACAGTCGTATCCGAGATGTACAGGTTGCCTGTGGTAGACCGCTCGTCCGTGATGCCACGATTACTAAAGTCGGTAATCACGCAACTCTCAATATAGACGTTGAGAGCGTTGAGGACTCTGACCCCGTTGATGCCGGTGCGGGTGCCAACCGTCCCACTCGCGCCCGTGCCGGTAATCGCGAGATTACGCAGGCGCACCGTGGCGAGCGGATCATTGGCGCTGGCCGCGACGTTAATAATTACGCCGTTGGTGCCGCTGGCTAGGATTGAGCCGAAGCCCCCGCCCTGTGTGCCCTCGATGGTGATTGATTTCGTGATGTTGATGGTGCCGAAGCCGCCTTCATCGAGGCAGTCAATCTCGCCATTGATGAAGGTCTTCGAGATCGCGCCCGCGAAAGTCTTGCAGGGGGCGGTGCGGCTGCACGGGTTGACATCGTCGCCAACGCCTGAGACCCAGGTACGGGTCGCTTGTGCTTGAGCCAGCGAGGTGACTACCAGCATGAAACCCACCACCGCCAGAAGGTTTAGTGTCAAGCGAAGCTTATTCATAATAAATTCTCCTTAAGTCTAATCGTCGTTGGGGGGCGCGACATCTGGAATGTCACCCGCCGCTGTCTGTGAAGCTGGAAAAGCTTCGTTTGGATCTCTCACGAGCAGCGCACGCGCGCAGCCTTTCGCTTCGTGTTTTAGAGCTAGAGCATGGGCCGTCTGCTCTTACCTGAACTTGAAGTTCGCGACGTGTATGCTGCCGTCGTTTAGTGTGACAACTAATTGGCGACAAGTCCCGGCCCACGAACTATTAGTCGCCCAGACATAGTTGTACTGGTCGCTGTTGGCGGAATAGCTCAGACTACTACCGCCCGCCGTAACCGTATCTGTCAGGTCGGTTGCGGGCGCAGACGCATCGCACGTAGTGACACCTGATTGCGGGCTATTCGCGGCGAAGATACTCAGCCCCTTACTACCGCTCAAGCTGAACTTGACGGGGATCGCCCGGCCGGCGTTTACGATGTTGAACGTCGGCAGATTGCTCACTGGCGAGAAGAAGCCCGTGAAGTTGTAGCGCACCGTCACCGTGAAACTACAGCTACTCGTATTGCCGGCCGCATCAGTCGCGGTGGAGTTGACGGTCGTCGTGCCCACGGGGAAGCTCGAACCGGAGGCCGGCGTGCTCGTGACCGTCACGCCCCCGCAACTGTCGCTGGCTCCGACGGTGAAGTTCACCGGCATCGAGGTGGCCGACGTGTTCAGCGGCAGGGTGACTGTGATGTTGGCCGGGCACGAGATAGTCGGCGGCGTGGTATCCACGACGTTCACCGTCCGCGTGGCCGTCCTGGTGTTGCTGCCATCGCTGACTGTGTAGGTCCGGGTGTATGTGCCCACGGCGTCCGGGTTGACGCTGCCGCTCATATTGATTGCGCTCGTTAGATCACCCGCACAGGTGTCGGTCGCCGTCGCACCGGGATCAGTGAAAGCGGTATGACACTCGACCGTCATCGGGTTCGCGCCCACAAGCGTGAGCGTCGGCGGCGTGGTATCCACGACATTCACTTCTCGCACGGCTGCGCCCTGATTGCCGGCAGGGTCTGTGATCGTATAGGTCACGGTGTAAGTGCCGGGCACATTGGGATCGACTGTGCCGCTGACTTGAATGCTGCTGGTCGGCAGGTCACCAGAGCAGCTATCAGTGGCGGCAGTCGCCCCCGGATCAGTAAAGGTTGAATGGCACTCGACTGTCATCGGGTTCGCGCCCGCGAGCGTAATCGTCGGCGGCGTCGTGTCCTCCACGTTGACGGTACGTGTGGCGGTCGCACTATGCGTGCCATCGCTGGCCGAATAAGTGATGGTGTACGTGCCCGGCGTGTTGGCGTCCACCGTGCCGGAGGTGGTGACCGTCACTGTCGCATTTGGATCGGGCGAGGTGGCAGTGACGCCCGGATCAACGAAGCTCGTATGACACTCGATGCCCAACGGATTCGTCCCCTCGAGCGTAATCACTAACGGGCGGGTGTCGTTAATCGTCACCATGAAGCTACAGGCATCGCCGGTCTCGGCCTCACAGGTCACGGTCGTCTGCCCAATGGGGAAGAACGAGCCTGACGGGTGATCGCAAGAGATGGCCCCGCAACTGCTGTCTGTGCCAGTCGGAGCCTGATAGGTGACGACAGCACCGGACTGATTCGGAGCGCTATCCTGCGTGATGCTTATGGGACAGCTAACGGAGCAAGTCGAAGGCGGCGTGCCGCCCGGTAAAGTCACGCCGGCAGCGGCCGAATTATCGTCAGTATCCGGGTCGGCAGTCGTACTTGAGACGGTCGCCGTGTTAGAGATAGACCCACCACTGGTGGAACTGATCTGATAAACGAACTTAAAACTGGCGGCGGCATCTTTGGCCAGACTGGCTGTCGTGCAGCTTACTGCGCCGGTGCCGCCGACGCTTGGCCGCGTGCAAATGAACGTCGGGCCGCTTACCTGTGTGAACGAGACAAACGTAGTATTGGCGGGGACAGGTTCGGTAAAGGTGATGTTCTGCGCCGTGTCGGGGCCAAGGTTAGTCACGACCACGCCGAACTCGCCGTTTGAGCCGACCGTGCCCACCTCAGACGCGGCAAGATTGACACCTTGATTGACTGTGAGATCGGCGAAATTTCCGGCCGGGTCATGCACCGTAAAAAGCGCGGTGTTAACGAGCGAGCCATCTGAAGTAGAACTGGTATTCACCCGCCAAGTCCCGCGATTATCAATGGTGACGCCGCCTAACGTCTGCGTGGCCGAAGTCGGCAGCAGGTAGGTGCCCGTCTGTGTGCTGTTTATAACATTGCCAGCCTGCGCCACAGCGCCGTTGTGGGCCACCCACGTTATTCGCTGCGCAGGCGTGCCCCCGGCACCCAAAGGCGCGCCCGTGATCTTCGCGCAAACGATTTCGCCCAGCGTGAAATCCGATTTCGGCGTGGTGCAATCTTGCGCGTAGGTGGTGATGGTTTCCCCGGAAGGCCCGCCCTGAACGAGCGACATCGGGAAGGGGGTTAGCAACCACGGATTTATCCCAATGCGACTCTGGTCCGCAATCTTCCGCGCAGTATCTAACTTGCGCTCTCTTTCTTTCGCCATCAAGCTTGCCGGCAACGCGGCAGTAATAGTTGCGGCGGAAACTGATCCACGACCGCCAGCAGTTGCTTTATGTAGTGAGGAGGCGGAGGAGGCCGAGTAAAAGATCATGCTAACCGAGCCGACGAAAGCGACGATCACACAAAACCGGACGATGCCCGCAAACAACCGTCCATCTCGTCCAACTGTTCTTGTGCTTCGAAATCCAGCCTTTTTAGTCAGACTAGGGGACTTGGGGGACGGATAAGTCTTCATCATTCCTCTCCAATTCTCTATTTAGCGCTCGGGCTTGATTCAGCGGTGTTTGGGTCTTGAGTCCGACGGCTATCGCCGGGTGTTAATGTTTGAGGACATCAAAGTCGGGTGTATAGGTCTTCCTGCGAGAAGCTAACAAGCAGCTTTTCAAATTAGCGGCCCACCCGGAAGCATGAAGCTTTTATCTTAAAGTTTCCGACGTGTCAATACTTTTTCCTTGCAGTCAACTGAATTATCCGGCTCACAAGTGGGCATGGCCGCTAAAACAGTATGTACGGTCATAACAGAGTGCAGATATAAAGACGATATTTGCGCCGGGCTGAAAGGGTGGGCAACGTAAATCCGCTAACTATTGCAAAGTGCTAGGCGGGGCGGGATTCCGGCTGTGATCTTACCTGTTCAAGTTTCGGTGTGCCGCGGCATCGCTCAGACTTGAACGCCAGACTGCCAATGGGATTCTTGACACCCGCGAAAGCGCGCCCCTATACTCCGCACTTAATTTCGACAACCGCTCGCGCATAAACTAAGCAGACACCCGCCGGGCGGGGGCTTTAT
>JANMAD010000043.1:0-3405 GCA_031359515.1 Acidobacteriota bacterium
GTCGTGCCGTCGAGCGGATCGATGATCCACTTGTAATCGTTCGTCTGCGCGTCGCGCACCGACGCGCCCGACTCTTCGGCGAGAATCGCGTGGCGCGGGTAATAACTGCGTATGCGCTCGACGATCAGACGTTCGGATGCGAGATCGGCCTCGGTGACGAGATCGATCTCGCCCTTGTCATGCACTTGCAACGTTGCGCGCCCGAAGCGTTCGGCGAGAATGCGCCCGGCATCACGCGCGGTCTGGATGGCGAAGTCGAGCAAGTTAATCCCTTCTGTGGCTTGATTGCTTTTTTGTAGTTGGATGAGCTTTAACCCGACGCTGAAAGTCTGCAAAGCCTGGCCCTAGCATTTCTTTCAGAAGTTTAGCTTGCTTGTTGGACATCAAAGCATCTCGGAGGAATTGCATGACCTGTGGAGACGCCGACTGCTTCTCGAAAAGCATGACTGCCCAACCGAGTTGCAAAACGGGGTGACGGATGCCCTCAAAGTGACGGACGACGTAACCACGACTGTCTTTGTACTCGCCTAGTCCATTACTCAAGGCAGCAAAGGGATAGATATCGTATCCCTTAATATCTTGTTCCGTCAGGGCTAGGAGAACAGGCAAGTACGGCTTGGCCTTTGCCACCCCTTCATCGGTGTAGAACTCGCCCTTGTGCGGAAGCGTTTTGAGCACTTCGAGGAACTCCCGCTTTTGCGCGGCAGAAACATCCTTCTCCGCCTGACAAGGCGCGAGGAGAAGAGCTAATGCGATCAATGCTGCGATCATGCAAACTTAGAAGGAGAAAAGTTACTGCGCCAGAATGGGCACGACCGTTGTTTGAATCGGCTGCCCGGTCACTTCCGCCGTGCCGTCGCCGATGTACATATCCACTTCGGAGCGGACGCCGAAGTTGCCTTCGAGGTAGATGCCCGGCTCGATGGAGAAGCAAGTGTTGGCGATCAGGCGGCGCGAATCTTTCGTCTCAAGGTTGTCTATGTTCGCGCCGTTGCCATGCACCTCTTCGCCGATGGAATGTCCCGTGCGGTGGAGGAATTGCGCGCCGTAGCCCGCGTCCACGATCACCTTGCGGCACACGTCGTCAACTTCCGCGCCGGCAATCTCGCGCCCCGCACGCACGCTCTCATGCACGAACTCGATAGCCGCGTCGCGCCCCGCGCGCACGATCTGAAAGATGCGCTCGTTCTCTGCGGGCACGCGCTCGCCGATGTAACCCGTCCACGTCTGATCGGCATAGACCGCTTCGGGTTTGTTTAACTTCGCCCACACGTCGAAGAGAATAAAGTCGCCACGCTTGACGGGCGCATGCACGTCGGCGGTCGGCCCGTAATGCGGATTGGCACTGTTGGCGTTGACGCTGACGATAGGGTGATCGCCGTCGCACGTCATGTTCTCGTCCTCGTAACGCTGCACCATGAACTGTTGGATGTCGTACTCGGTCGTCGGCACGTCCGCGCGGATGCGGCGCGCGACTTCCGCGAACGCATCTTGAATGATCTGGTGAATATTGTGCGCGGCCACATCATGCGTGCGCTTCTGTTCCGGCGTCCACACCGCCTCGAACACTTGCACGAGGTCGGCGCTCGTCACCGGCTCGACGCCGAAACTGCGGATCAACTCGATCATCCCTGCGTCCACGCGCGATAGATAGGGAATCGCATTCTCCGGCGAATACTGCATCGCCACGCGCGGCGACTGCGCACCATGCGCGCCGCCGTTGGTCGTTGCTTCACTCTGCCCTGTCAATGCTTCGCGCAGCGCAGCGTGCAGTTGTTGCCACGGCAAGTACACGATCTTGCGCCCGGGCAGCGTGTCCAACTTCTCGCGCTCAATCGCGTGGACAATCTTCACCGGCTCGCCCGACGCGGGCACGTAATAGCACCAACGGCGCGATGTGATGTTGTGCAGGTGCAACTGCAAGATGCGATAAGCGAGCGGGTCGCTTTTGCGAAAATCGTAAAACAGCCAGCCGTCAAGATCAGCTTTGCTTAATGCCGCTTGAATCGCCGCTATGCGCGCGGCTGGGTCGGTGTGATTATTTTCCGCCATGACGTTTCTCTCCAATCAATCAATGATCTTCTTTGCGTCCGTCTTTGCGTCTTTGCGCCTTTGCGTGAGGCTATTCTTTCGAGCGTAAGAATCTCACGCAAAGGCGCAAAGACGCAAAGTTAAGAGCGCAAAGTGATGCGCTGGTTTATAGATGCGCGGTGGCCGTCGCTTGCGGCGCAGCAAGGCGGCGCGCGGCGATGCGCAAGACTTCCTGCACCTGACTGTCCCAATAAGACCAACTGTGCGTGCCCGGTAGCTCGCGGAACTCGTGCGGGATTTTGCGTTTAATTAGTAGCTCGTCGAGCGCGCGGTTCGAGTTGAATAGAAAATCTTCCGTGCCGCAGTCGAGATAGAAAAAGGGCAGTTGCGCGCTGCGCTCCGGCGACAGGTCATTGAATAGTTTGGTGAGATCGTTCGCCGGGCGCACGGGGTTATCCATTGCGCCATAGACGCGCGCGACGGATGGTTTGACGAACGAGAGCAGCTCCTTATCGTTCGGGTCCCACGTCGGCGCACCGTGCGCCCCGCTCATCGAAGCGGCGAAGATAAAGCGGTCAGGATATTTCACGCCAAACTTCAGCGCGCCGTAGCCGCCCATTGAGAGACCGGCGACGGCGCGGCCGGCGCGCGTCGTGATCGTGCGATAACGCCGCTCTACATCGGGGAGTAACTCCTGCATGATGTAGCTCTCGAATTTTTCGTTCGGCACGGTCGCGCTGTCGGTGTACCAGCCGTCGTGGCCTTCGGGCGTGACGATGATGATGCGGTACTGCGCGGCGTGTTGCGCCAGATGCGCGCGGCTCGATACCCAGTCGTCGTGACTGCCCGCCAGTCCATGTAACAAATATAAGACCGGATAGCGTGTGCTGCGCGTCGCCTGTGCGTCGTAGTCCGGCGGCAGCACGACGTTATAAGGCAACGTCTGCCCGACGAGTTTGCTCTCAAACTTGACCGCTTTGACGCGCGCCGGTGCGAGCGTCTGACAGTTGGCGGCGAGGGGGAGCAGCAGGAGCGCCCAGCATAAAAATAGGTGACGTGTGCGTCTCATCGTCTGTCTGTCGGTGTGCGTCGTGTTAGCGCGCATGCCGGTTTACGTTGTTGCGTTCGCTGCGGCGGCGCGTGCCTGTTCTTCCGCTTGCTTGCGCGCGAGACCGGCGCGGCCGTCGTAGCGCAGGAACGCGGGCAGCGCGAGCGCGAGCAAGCCTGAGCCGGCGACGCACAAGACTCCGCCGGAGACTATCGAAGTGCGTATGCTAAAGAGACTCGCGACGAGACCCGCCTCTGCGTTGCCGAGCATCGGCCCGGTAGTGTAGCTTACGAGCTCGATCCCGGCGAGCCGGCCGCGCAAGTGAT
>JANMAD010000087.1:0-2242 GCA_031359515.1 Acidobacteriota bacterium
CAACAAGCTGCGCTCCGTGCTGACGGTTGTCGGCGTGGTCATTGGTGTGTGGACGGTGATGGCGATTGCGTCGATCATCAGCGGCATTGATCTGGCGGTGACGCGCGAGATCGAGTCGTTCGGCACGCGCTCGATCATCCTCACCAAGTATGAGACGGGCATACACGTCGGCCGCCGCTCGCGCGAAGAGCGCATGCGCAAAGAGTTGACTTACGACGATGCCATCGCGCTCAGCAGTCTGCCCGCCATCGAACTCTCCGTGCCGTTCCTCGACATCACGAACGGCTTCTTCGGGCAGAAACTTCTGGTCGGCGCGAACGGCAAGACATCTTCGGCCGTGAACTTGCAAGGCACGCTGCCCGACTACGAGCGCGCCGGCATCGAGAACGTCGCCGAGGGCCGCTGGTTCAATCAGTTCGAGAACGACACGAATCAGCAGGTCTGCGTCATCGGCTCAAGCGTAGCGGAGAATTTCTTTCCTTACTCGTCGCCCTTGGAGCAGCAGATACAGATCGGCGGGCAAGAGTTTCGCGTCCTCGGCGTGTTTGAGAAGCGTGAGCAGTTGGGCGGCGGCGGCGGCAACAACGACGACAACAACGTCGTCTACGTGCCCTACAACGTCGCGCGCAAGCTCAAGCCGAACGCGGACGACGTGTCGATCCTCGCCGTGGCCAAGACGGGGCACATGGAAGAGGCCATCGATCAGGTGACGGACATGATGCGCGTCCGGCGGCAGACGCCTTTCGATCAGCCGAACAACTTCGGCGTGACGACCGCCGAGTCGGCCATCGCCAGTTTCCGTTCGATCACGGCGGGCGTAGCACTGGCGATGGTCGTCATTTCGTCGGTGGGTTTAATGGTCGGCGGCATCGGCGTGATGAATATCATGCTCGTCAGTGTGACCGAGCGCACGCGCGAGATCGGCACGCGCAAAGCGGTGGGCGCACGTCGCCGCGACATCCTCTGGCAATTCTTAATTGAGGCGATGACGCTGACCGGTATGGGCGGTCTCATCGGTCTCCTGCTCGGTTGGGCCACGACGCTTTTGATTCGTCTGTTCGTGCCCTCTTACGTGCCGCTCTGGGCCCCTATCGCCGGCTTCGTCGCTTCCGTCGGCATCGGCATCATCTTCGGCCTCTGGCCCGCATGGAAGGCCGCCCGCCTCGATCCCATCGAAGCACTGCGCTATGAATAAAGCAGTGACAAGTGACGAGTGACGAGTGACGAGCTAAGAATATAGTTCTTGCTCGCCACTCGTCACTGCTGCTAACCGATGGGCGTCTTCGTGACGGCCGCGATGGCGATGCGCGCGATGACGCCGATCAACCAGATCGTGAGGACTATGCCCCACGCCGAGCCATTGGACAACCGGCCCACCTTGCGCAAGCCCAACGCGGCTAAGAAGAGACCGTAGAAGGCGAACAGGTCGAACGAGTTGAGGGCCGTTACCATGATGGCGTTGGCATCTGATGACATGAACGCGCCGGGGTTGGCATGGACGAGACCACCAATGCCGCGCGTGACGCCGGAGTAGTCGCCCGGATCGGGCGGGCGCAAGAACAGCACGAGGATGTTCGCCAGCATGGCGATCACGAGCGGCGGGAAGCTCGAATACGTCCACACGGCCAACGCCTGCTTGTAGCTGATCTGCTTGCCCATCGCCATTACGCCGAGCAGGTAAATGGCCGCGCCCGCCGCAAAGACAATGACGAAGCCGATGGGCGGCGAGGCATAGGTGATGGCCTTCACGAATGGCTTCAACTGTATGTCGCGCGCCGCCGCTTTCTGCTCGTCAGACATATCGTTCTTTTGCGCCTGCATCTCGACCCGCGCGTTGACGATGTTGTCGTAGCCGACGCGCGTCATGTAGAGCAGGTAGAACGCCATGAAGAGGACGACGCTCAAGAGGGCAGCGACAAGGAAGCGCGGGCGTATGCGCAGTGAATCGAACGTGTTGCCCGGCTCGAAGAAGATGCCGGTCAACGTCTGCGGCGTGGACATCACGGCCGCGTCGCCGTCCGCACCGGCGCGTAGATCAGAGGGGGTGTAGTTCGTATTCGGTTCGCTCATGTTGTTTGATCCATCCGTTTGGAGAGTCAGCAAGGTCGGTTCCGGTGCCAGAGTCTGCCGCAAACAGCGGCCGGTGTAAAGCATCAGATGATACGCCCGCCGTGCATGGTGAGTTTCAAACGCGCTGAGTTGTCAGTGGTCAGTTGTTCTTTGTGCCGTTAGTTGTCTGTTT
>JANMAD010000096.1:0-5747 GCA_031359515.1 Acidobacteriota bacterium
CGCGCGGCGGCGCGGGCTAGCGGCGAGCAACGCATCGAGTTGCCGGCGCGCGGGCGGCGTTGCTTGCGCGATGCGCCCGGCGAGGCTCGCATGATGCAGATGACAAATGGCGAGTGCGAGCGCGTCGGCCGCGTCGTGCGGCTGCGGCGTCGCTTTGAGCTTCAGCAGGACGCGCACCATCTCCTGCACCTGATGCTTCTCGGCCGCGCCGTAGCCGACCACCGTCGCCTTCACGAGGCGCGGCGCATATTCGGCGATCTCCACGCCCGCGCGCTCCGCCGCGAGTAGAATCACGCCGCGCACCTGTCCGAGTTTGAGCGCCGTCTTCACATTGACCGCGAAGAACGCATCCTCAATCGCACACACGTCCGGGCTGTACTGCGTCAACGCCGCTTCAACCCCTTCGCTAATTTTCAACAACCGCGCCGCGAACCGCTCACGCGCCGCCGCCCGCACCACCCCGAACGCCACCAACCCATAACGCCGCGCGTCGCCCTCAACGACGCCCCAGCCTGTCTTCTCGCTACCCGGATCAATGCCTAGTATACGCACTTTACTGCACTTATATAAGAGGTCAGAGATTAATCAAGGCAGTTTGGATTTAACTAACCGCTAACCTCTAGCTTCTACAGTTACGCACCGGCCATCTCGGCTTCGTCTATGTCGAAGTTGGCGGAGACTTTTTGTACGTCGTCGTGGTCTTCGAGGGCTTCCATGAGTTTGAGCATCTGGCGCGCGTCGTTGCCGGTGAGTTTGATGTAGGTGTTGGGCACCATCTCGACTTCGGCGAGTTGCGGTTCGATGCCTGCGTCTTTGACGGCGGTCAACACGGTGTCGAAATTCTCCGGCGCGGTGAGGATTTCAAAGTTTTCCTCGTCGTCGCGCAGGTCGTCCGCGCCCGCATCGAGCGCAAGCTCAAGCAATTCGTCTGCGGGCTTCGCCGCCTTGTCCACGACGATGTAGCCGCGCTTCTCGAACATGAAACGGACTGAGCCGGACTCGCCGAGGTTGCCGCCGTTTTTGCCGAACACGTTGCGTATCTCCGCGACGGTGCGGTTGCGATTGTCCGTCACCACGTCCAACATGACGGCGACGCCGGCCGGGCCATAACCTTCGTAAGTGATCTCTTCGTAGTTGACGCCTTCTTCTTCGCCTGTGCCGCGCCGGATCGCGCGGGCGATGGTGTCGTTCGGCATATTGCCGGCCTTGGCGTCGCTGACGGCTTTGTGCAGCCGCGCGTTGTCGTCCACATCGCCGCCGCCGGTGCGCGCCGCGACCGTGATCTCTTTAATCAACTTCGTGAAGAGCTTGCCGCGCTTGGCGTCGAGCGCGCCCTTCTTGTGTTTGATGGTGTGCCACTTGGAATGTCCGGACATCTCTGATCAGTTCCTTGAATGGAGAGATTTGATATGCGCGCCGGACTATATCATGCGATTTTTCCGCGCCGCAACCGTGAGCGTAGAGGTCAGAGGTTAGAGGTTAGAGGTCAGTCGAGCAACTGCAACAACCTGTGGCTGTCCGCGCCTGCGACGCGCACACGCTTGGTCTTGGCCGTCTGCCCGCCGATGATCTCGACGGCGCGCGTAGGCACTGATAAAGCGCGTGCGAGCGTGCGCCGGAGTTCTTCATTAGCCGCGCCCTCAACGGGCGGCGCGGCCACGCGCACGCGCAACGCGCCGTCATGCTCGCCCACGATCTCGCTCCGCGCTGCGCGCGGCACGACGCGCACGGCGAACGTGATCGCGTCGGCCGATTCCGTGTAACGCAGCATGATGCAGCGGCAAGACAGCGCGCCGTCAGCCGCGCAATAGCGTGCCTTCGATGGCGACCTGGAAAAGCTTGATGATGAAATAAGCGACGATGGGCGAGATGTCCATGAAGCCGAGCGGCGGGACGATGCGCCGCAACGGCCCGAGCAACGGTTCTGTGGTGCGAATCAGGAAGCGCATGATCCGGTTCGCGTAGCTGACTTGCCCCCATGAAAAGATGATGCGCGCGAAGATGAGTAGCAAATAGATGTCGAGCAAGCCATGGAGTAAATAGCCGACGAGCAGCACGGGGCGTCGTTGGAGCGCACTCGCGATCACGTTAAAGGTCGTGCCGATGACGCTGACGGCCAGTTGTTGGGCCAGCCAGCCAAGCAGAATCGCGATCAGGATCGTAACGAGCGGCGCGAAGTTAGCATTGAAGCCGAAGCCCACGAGCGCGCGACGCACAGGGTTGACAAACGGATCAGTCCACTGCCGCACGAACAGGACGGGCCGGCTGAACGGGTTTAAGTCCGCGTAGTTCAACGCCAGCCGGAGGAGCATCAAGACAATGAGAATAACGATGATGGCGGTAATGCCCGTCGTAACGAGCCACGCCAGCATGCGAAAAGTTTGTTCAAGCCTCGTCATAATTTCATGCGCGGAACTAACACCGCGCTTGCCTTATACCACTTCAAGATCGCGTGCCGAAGAGCGCCGTGCCGACGCGCACCATCGTCGCGCCTTCGGCGATGGCGATCTCGAAGTCGTGCGTCATGCCCATCGAAAGCTCACCCGCCCGCGCGCCGAATGCGCCACGCGCCGCCCACTCGTCGCGCAACTCGCGCAGCCGACGAAAGTAAGGACGCACCTGCTCTACGTCTTCAAAGTAAGGCGGCAAGGTCATCAACCCGATCAATTGCACGCGCTCGCAGCCCGCGCACTGTTCGACAAGTTGCGCCAATGCGTCCACCGTTGCCCCCGCCTTTGTCGTCTCGCCCGCGAGATCGACTTGCGCCAGTATAGGCAATGCCGGCCGCTGTTCTTCAACACATAACCGCTCAAGCCGTGTAACGAGCGCGGCCGAGTCAATCGTGTGAATCACGTCGAAGAGCTTGACGGCGCGGCGCGCTTTGTTCGCTTGCAGATGGCCGATCAAGTGCCAGCGCGCATCGCCACCTTTGAGTTGTTCAATCTTCTCGTCCGCTTCCTGCACACGGTTCTCACCAAAGTCGCGCAAGCCCGCGGCCAGCGCTTCGCGCACAACTGCGGCCGGGTGCGTCTTGCTGACCGCGATCAGTTTCACCTCTGCCGCCGCACGGCCCGCTCTTTGCGCGCTCGCACTGATGCGCTCGCGCACCGCCGCCCAGCGCCCGGCCATCGTCTCTATCGTTTGCAATGCTTCTGCCATCTGCTTTTGTTTGTTTGGCGACGGACGACGCAACTATAACAAGCGCGCCCGCGCAGCCGCAACAGAAGCGTTTTTAAGGTCGCAACCGGCAAGTTAAAAGATAATGCGCCCTTAGCGCATAACGCTTCACGACTGCCTCTTACCCGCTGCCTATTGCCTACGCCCTGCCGCCTGCTGCTTTCTTGACACTGCTGCGCTCGCATTCGTATATTGAGTGCCACGCATCATGCGGATGTGGCGGAATTGGTAGACGCGCAGGTCTCAGAAGCCTGTGATGGTGACATCGTGGAGGTTCGATTCCTCTCATCCGCATACAAATAAAGGGAAGAGGGAAACTCATGTTCCTTCTTCCCTTTTGCTTTAACCGGTAACTTTCGTCAGCCGTTGAATAACTGCGCGACAGACATGCTAAGATCAGGTAAGACGATTGAACTGATCTGCTCATCGAGCTGCAAAACACGCGCCGCGCCGAAGCCCTGGCCCGCTTGCCGGCGCACTTCTACGGTCTGCGCGGTCTCATCTATCAACCACAATTCGCGGACGCCGAGCGCGGCATAAGTGTCCGCCTTCGTGTTCCGGTCGTACATGGCCGAGCCGGGCGAGATGACTTCGACCACGAGATCGGCCGTCGTGCGCCGCTTAGGATCGAGCCGCGCCTCAAGCTCAGCCGAAACGTAGAACAGATCAGGCTCAAGATACGTGTGTGCGCTCGTCCAAATAGCGGCGCGCGGCACGTACAACGTGCCCGCAGTATTCGTGCGCAGCAGGTGGGCGCTTAACAAACGAATGAGGCGCGCGACAACGCTGTCGTGTGTTTGTTCCGGTGGTGGTGACATGTAGAGGACTCCGGCGATGAGTTCCAGCTTCGACCGGTCAGGTGGGTCGTCGAGTTGCCAGAACTCTTCGAGCGAGTAAGTTTTAACCAGCGGCGATGTGCTAACCCAAGCCATAGCGTCTGCCTCCGCAATCTCGACTCTGATTATGCGCTTAAATCAACCACACGTCACTTGCAACCTCTTCAGTTCACCGCCTCCGATGCCTCCGGCCCCTGTGCGGTGCGCGCGTCGAGCACGGTGAGCGGTTGCTCGTCGAAGAGGGTGGAGTCCACGAGCGTCTGCACCCAATATTGCCCCGGCTCGGTGAAAGTCACGTTGACGAAGAAGCTGATGTTGTCGGCGAAACCGCCGGGCGCAACCTCGAAGCGCGTGGGCTGCGAGACGACGATGGGTTGTTGTCGGTCGGGCGACAGCACCCGCACTTCGGACAAGTGTGTGCCATCGCCCTGCCAGTGGCTCACGACCGCGAACTTGATCAGCGACACGGGCAACTGCTGCACCATAATGTTCTGGAACACACCCATCAGCGATAGTTTATTGCCCACTTCGAGCCGCACATCGTCGCAATAGATCGTGTAAATCAGTTTGAGTTTATTGTTCTGTTCCGTTTGACTCATCATCTCTCCATTCTCGTCCATGATTGTTCAGTAAACTTGCGCGCAGAAGGCCGCCAACTTACGCTCGTCGAGCCGCCCGTCGGTGCGCACGCCGCTGCACACATCAAGCCCGAACGGCTGCACCTGTTCGATGGCCGCACGCACGTTCTCAGCTTTCAAGCCGCCGGCGAGAAACACAGGCTTATTCGCCCCCTCAACTATCCGCCGGCTGAGCCGCCAATCGTGCGTGCGTCCCGTGCCGCCAAGCTCTTTGACTGCGAGTTGCTGATTGCCTGAATCGAGCAGCAACGCATCCACTTCCGGCGCGACGGACAGCGCCTCTGCGACAGCCGCATCCGTCCCCACGTGAATCACCTGCACCAACGCGATGCCCGGCAACGCGGTCTTGAGTTCGCGATGCGTCCCGCGCGCCAGACGATCACAAAGTTGCAACGTATTCGCGCGCAGACGGCGTTGCTGTTCGATGATCTCTTCCACATCAGTCTTGCACGTCAACAAAAACGAGGCGACGCCGGGCGGCACGGCGGCGGCGATCTCGCGGATTAATTCGTCATCAATCACGCCCGGTCCCGACGGCATCGCGGACACCAACCCGACAGCCGCCGCGCCGTATAGCACCGCCAGACGCATCTCCGCAACGCTGCCCATGCAGCAGATTTTCACACGCGGTCGCATCTAGCCCAACATCGCCTTGAGGGCTGCTTCATCAACCACTGTCACGCCAAGTTCGCGCGCCTTGTCGAGCTTCGAGCCGGCCTCTTCGCCCGCGACGACATAATTAGTCTTCTTACTGACCGTCGAGGTGACGCGCCCGCCGCGCGCTTCGATGGCGGCCCGCGCTTCGTCGCGCGTCAAGGTCTCCAACCGGCCGGTGAGGACGAACAGCTTACCGGCGAACGCTTCGTCCGCGACAACCTCTGTGCCCGCGGCCAATTCCGTCCGCACACCCGCCGCGTGCAGGCGTTCGCACAACGCGCGGTTGCCCTCATCCGCAAACCAATCGCGCACGCTCTCCGCCACAGTCAGACCGATCTCCGGTATCTCATCCAACTCTTCGACCGTCGCCGCGCCCAAACGCGCAAGCGAGCGAAACGACCGTGCGAGGATCGCGGCCGTGCGCTCGCCAACGTGGCGT
>JANMAD010000122.1:0-23558 GCA_031359515.1 Acidobacteriota bacterium
GCCGCCCAAGTTGAAACGGCGCGAGCAGACACCCACGCCGCAAACAACGCCGCCCCCGGACAATGAACAGCAATAAGCATTTACCAAGCCGACCCGAAAGCAAGAGGCTCGCAGGTTCAATGAACCTGCGAGCCTCTTGCGCGTCTGCCTTGCGTTGCCAGTCCAATTGCTACATCTTCTTGGCAGGCATCTTCATCGCGGGGCCGGCGTCAGTCTGCTTCTTCGGCAGCGGCTTCGCGGGTTTGAAGTTGGCGGGGAGCGGCGTGCCGGTGGCGTTGCCAGACACTTCGACGATCTGACTCTTGAGCGGCCCGAGAATGCCGAGCAGGTCATTTTTCTCCTGTGCCGGCACGTTGAATTTATCGAGCGCGCCCACGAGGTCTTCGACGAGCGCGTTGAACTCGCCTTCAGTGACCTTCATGTTCTTGTGCGACTTTTTCATGTCAAGCCCCGTGTACTTGCAGGGGCCGCCGGTCGCCGCGCAGATCTGTTCAACTAAGTGCAGGACCAAGCGTGGGGCGTTGGTCTTGGCGAACTTCTTGTTGACGCGCTCGTCAGCCAACACGCGGCCAGCAAACTCGCCAACCACAGCTTTGATCGCGTCCAGCCCGCCCAAGCGGTCATAGAGCGACTTCTGCATCGTCGCACCACCACCCATGCCCTGCGCGGCCGCGCTCGCGGCGAACGCGCCTATTAGACAGAGCGACATCAACACTACTTTCACTTTTCGCATAGCTTCATTCTCCTTGTCGGAATTGTTTTAAGACTGCTTGTTAGATTTCCGCGCGTCGGCGTCGACGTGCGGAGTGGAACACCTGCTTGTTCGCTGCAACCTGCTTAACGAGTTTGCCGGCGGGCGCAGCCAACACATGGGTTCAAAGTGCTCGCCCTTGTTTCCCCTGAGTCGCTCGTTTGCTTGATATACGGGCAAAGGTAAAGCCCGGATGCCGCGCATGCCCCGTGTTGTTGCCGGAGCGCACCCGGCCACTGCCCTGTGTTAGACCTTGAGGAGTCGGACGGGATAATACACGATTTCCCTTCCGGCGGCGCAAAATTTTCCGCGTCACGGTGCGGCACATGAGCGGACGAGGGCCGCCGCGTCAGCCGATAGCCCCTGCTTCCTTGACAACGTTCCGCGCGCTTAAGTATTCTACTCGTTCGCGTTCTAAACGCTAATTTTGGTGAGAGTTATCTATGTCAACATACTTTCCGAGCGGGCAGGGTCTCGCGGATAAACGCAAGTGGTACGTCGTGGACGCGGCGGGGCAGACGGTCGGCCGGCTGGCGACGGAAGTGGCACGCGTGCTGACCGGTAAGAACCGGCCCGATTGGACGCCGTTCATGGACATGGGCGACTGTGTGATCGTCATCAACGCCCGCCAAGCCGTCTTCAAAGGCTCGAAAGCGGAGCAGAAAGTTTATCGTCACCACACGCTCTATCCCGGCGGTTTGCGCGAAATCTCCGTCAAGGATCAGTTTGCCAAACATCCTGAGCGCGTGATCGAGTTGGCGGTCAAAGGCATGATGCCGAAGAACAAGTTGGGCAAGGCAATGGTGAAGAAGTTGAAAGTTTACGCCGACGCGGCGCACCCGCACGCGGCGCAGTTGCCCGAACCGCTCACGATCAACGCGGGCGGCAGTAACAAATAACTCCGAACTGGAATTGAAGGATAAAGAATCGTGGCTGAAATGCAGTATTACGGAACGGGCCGGCGCAAGACCTCGACGGCGCGCGTCTATCTGCGCCCCGGCACGGGCGAGATCAAGATCAATCGCAAGACGTTTGACCAATACTTTCCCAACGAAGCGTTGCGCATGATCATCCAGCAGCCGTTGCGCTTGACCGAGACGATGAGCAAGTTCGACATCCTCGTCAACGTGGCGGGCGGCGGCCCTGCGGGCCAGGCCGGCGCGGTGCGTCACGGCATCACGCGCGCCCTGATGGTGTTCAACATTGACCTGCGCCCCGCGCTCAAACAAGCCGGCCTCGTCACGCGCGACCCGCGCATCAAAGAACGCAAGAAGTACGGCCAGAAGGGTGCGCGCAAGCGCTTCCAGTTCTCGAAACGTTAAAGACAGTGACAAGTGCCGAGTGCCAAGATAAAAACTTCTTGCTCGTCCCTCGCCACTTGTCATTGTCGTCAATCCATTGTCGTCGTCCGGGTTGGTTGCTCCATGTGTGGGGCTTGACGGGCGGCGGCGAGCACATAAACCGATCAACCTGTAAGGAGGCTCTCGTTTGGTATCCGTTACGATGAAAGAACTCTTGGAGGCCGGCGTGCATTTCGGCCATCAAGTCAGGCGCTGGAACCCGAAGATGAAAGATTACATCTTCGGCGAGCGCAACGGCATCAGCATCATTGACCTACAAAAGACGCAGCGCATGTTCCGCGACGCGATCCAGTTCGTCACCAATCTCTCCGCCGAAGACCGCGGGCGCACCATCCTCTTCGTCGGCACGAAGCGACAGGCGCAGGACGCCATTCGCGAAGAAGCTTCGCGCGCCAACCAGTATTACATCAATCAGCGTTGGCTCGGCGGTCTCCTGACCAACTTCCAGACGGTGCAAAAGTCAATCAAACGACTGCGCGAGTTGGAGTCAATGCAGACCGACGGGCGTTATGAGAAGTTGACGAAGAAAGAGCGCATCAAACTAGACCGCGAGCGTGAGACGTTGGAGAAAAACTTCAACGGCATTAAGAACATGGCGCGCTTGCCCGACGCGCTGTTCGTGATTGATGTGCGTAAGGAAGAGATCGCAGTCGCCGAGGCGAATCGCTTGGGGATTCCCGTCATCGCCGTCGTGGATACGAACTGTTCGCCCGAAGGCATTGACTACGTGATCCCCGGCAACGACGACGCGCTACGCGCCGTGCGCCTGTTCGCCTCGCGCATTGCCGATGCGGTCGTCGAAGGCCAGCAGATGCAGACGCGCGAGGGCGAAGGCGGGACTGATGACGGTTCGGCTGCGGCAACGCAGCCGGCAGACGCGGGTACTAATGCAGAGACACAACCGCGCCGACGCAGCGCTAGCGCCGACAGCACTTCGTCGATCACGACCGCGCGCGATCCCGGTCGTGAGGCCGCGAACGTGACGGACATGGGTGCGGCCGCGCCGTCTGCCGAGACGCAGGTCTCTGTGCCCGGTAACGTCGGCTTTGGCAAGACGGGCCAACAGCCCGACAGCGTCGGCGATCACGCGCAAGTCGGCACGCACGCGCCTGTGCGCGGGGCAACGGGCGGCGACGTGAATGGCAGCGACGTGCTATCGCCGCAGTCGGCCGAACAGGAGAAGGGCGCAGAGTCGGTCGGTGCGGCCAAGTAACGACGAGCGAGCAGTTCAAGTTTTTATTATTCGGCGAGCGCAGCCACGCGGAACAACCCGCCGGGGCTGCGCTATTTTTTAAAAGCGATTAGCTATTAGCCGTTAGCTGGTAGCTTTTTTGTCTTAGCTGAAAGCTAATCGCTAACAGCTTCCGAAGGAGTCAAACGATCATGGCAGAAATAACTGCGGCGGCAGTGAAATCATTGCGCGAGAAGACGGGCGCAGGGATGATGGAGTGTAAGAACGCGCTGAATGAGGCGAGCGGCAACGAAGAGCAGGCTATCGAAGTCCTGCGCAAGCGGGGTCTCGCGTCGGCGAAGAAGAAGGAAGGGCGTATCGCGGCCGAGGGCGCAGTCGGCTCTTACATACACATGGGCGGCAAGGTCGGCGTGCTGGTCGAAGTGAACTGCGAGACGGATTTCGTCGCGCGCACCGAAGCATTCCAGCAACTCGTCAAAGACATCGCCATGCACGTTGCGGCGGCCGAACCGCGCTACGTGCAGCGCGCCGACGTGCCGGCTGATGCGCTCGACAAAGAGCGCGAGATCGCGCGGGCGCAGGCCAAAAACGATCCGAAGAACGCGAACAAGCCTGAGCAAGTGATCGACAAGATCGTCGAGGGCCGCTTGAACAAATTCTATGAGGAGTCGGTGCTGCTCGACCAGCCCTTCGTCAAAGACCCGGCCAAGACGATCAACGATTTGCTGACGGAGAAGATCGCCGCGATCAAAGAGAACATTACGGTGCGCCGCTTCACGCGCTATAAGATGGGTGAAGGCATCGAGAAACGCAACGATGATTTCGGCGGCGAAGTCGCGGCGCTCACGGGCGGCAATCAGTAAATTACCGTAATGACAGATGCAGCACAGCCAGCCGACCGACGAGCGCCCGCCTACCGCCGGGTGCTGTTGAAGCTGTCGGGCGAGGCGCTGATGGGCGCGCAGAGCTACGGCGTGGATGTGAACGTGGCGCGCACGGTGGCCGAAGAAGTAGTGGCCGTGCATGCGCTTGGTGTGGAAGTGGCCATCGTCGTCGGTGGTGGCAACATCTTTCGCGGCGTGTCGAAGAGCGCGGGCGGGATGGATCGCTCGTCGGCCGACTACATCGGTATGTTGGCGACGGTGATGAACGCGGTCGTGTTGCAGGATGCGTTGGAGAAAGCGGGCGTGCATACGCGCGTGCTATCGGCGCTGAACATTCCGGAGGTGGCCGAGCCGTTCATCCGCCGCCGCGCCATCCGGCATCTCGAAAAAGGGCGCATCACTATTTTCGCCGCCGGCACGGGCAATCCCTATTTCACGACCGACTCGGCCGCCGCGCTCCGCGCGCTTGAGATCAAGGCGGAAGTCATCTTGAAGGCGACGAAGGTCGAGGGCGTCTATTCGGCCGATCCGGTCAAAGACCCGACTGCTGAGCGTTACGATTGCATCACGTATCAAGCGGTGTTGGAGCAGCGTCTGCAAGTGATGGACGCCTCCGCTATCTCGCTCTGCATGGACAACAACTTGCCCATCATCGTGTTCAACATGCTGACGCCGGGCAACATCATGCGCGTCGTCACGGGCACACCCGGCGTCGGCACGACAGTGTGCATGGAGCAAACAACTTCGTGAATCGTGAATAGAAAGAACTGCCTTTGCTCTATTCACGATTCACGAATCACAGCTTTTCGGAGAAGCGATTATGCCTGAGAAGGAAGTGATTAAAGAGACACGGCCGCGGATGGAAGGGGCGGTCGAAGATTTGCGTCGGCGGTTGGGCACGGTGCGAACGGGGCGCGCGGTGGTGAGCCTGCTCGATCCCGTCATGGTTGATTACTACGGCACGCCGACGCCGCTCAATCAACTGGCCTCCGTCCACGTGCCGGAGCCGCAGATGATCACCGTGCAGCCGTGGGATCAGACCCAACTGGGCGCGATTGAGAAAGCGATCAGGGCGGCCGATCTGGGCTTGAACCCGTCGAACGACGGCAAGCTCGTGCGCGTGCCGATCCCGCCACTAACCGAGGAGCGGCGCAAGCAGTTGGCCAAGCAGGTGCATGAGTTCGCGGAGGAGCATCGCACGGCCGTGCGCAACGTGCGGCGCGATGCCAACGACCGGCTCAAGAAGTTGCTCAAGGAGAAGACGATCTCCGAAGACGCCGAGCGCGACGCGCTGGACGAGATACAAAAACTCACCAACAGCTTCATCGGCCGGATCGATGAGTTGGCGAAGAATAAAGAGCAAGAGCTGATGACCGTCTGAGCGGCGGCACACTTAAAAGCAAAAGGCGCAGGGAGCATAAAACTCCCTGCGCCTTTTGCTTTTGCCCTGCTCTGGCTCTGGTCATTGGCCCGGAATGGCGAACGCATTATCCGGCAGCGTCTGGTTAAGCTTTATATCTTTGGCCTTGAACTCGGCGTAGGCTGCGCCGCCAGGTAGATCGATCTTCCAGGTCGAATTCACGGGCACAAGTACGCCTTCAAACTCCTGCACCTTCGTATGCTCGACGCTGAAGACGAAACCTTTGTAGGGCACTTCGTAGCGGATGAGTTGGCCCGTCGTCGCGTCAATGTAGAAGTCGGTCATGTTGCCGTCCGTATCGGCGATGCGGAAAGCGCGCTCTTTCTTTTTGTCCGGCAACGCCGACACGACGAAGCCGGGTTGATCGAATTTGGCCAGCGCGATCAGGCCCAGTTTGTTCATGGGCGGCAACTCGACGCGCGGCAGCGAGACGTAGTTGCGCTCGCCGTCGAAGATGCCTTCGAGTTGAAAGAGCGGCGTCTGGATGTTCATGCGCATGCGTTCGCCGGCGAAGATGAGACCGAACTTGCCGGCGAGCGATTGCGTCGAACCGGGCGAGTACATATCCACCGCGCCGATCAGCACCATGTTCTTCAGAGCGCGGAATTTCTCGCCGCCTTGCGCGTTGAAGGCGGCGCGGGCGAGGTCGAGCGGCGCGGTCGTCGCCGTGATAGCGGCGGCCGGCGCGGTAATCTTAGTGCCGGCAGTCTTCTCTTGCGCATAGCCAACGACGGCCAGCAGCGTCAGCGTCAACAGCGAACGGATAATGGTGGGGGCGATCTTCATGCGTAACTCCTTGTGAACTTGGGGCGTGATGCCGGGATTCAGCTAAGCCTACCAATAGGTTTTGCGTCTTTGTGTGTACTACTATCTCACACAAAGACGCAAAACCGTCAGGTAGTGTTAACGTTGAAAGCCGGGCGCGGGTTTCGCTTTAGCAACGCAAACTGTGTTAGAAGCTGAAGCGAATCTGCGCTTCGACGCAACGATTGTTGGGACAACGCCCGCCGCCGCCGCCGAAGTTGCCGCCCGACGAGACAATCCGCCCGAAGTCCGGCGAGCTAAGATTACTGATGATCTGACCCGGATTCGTGTGGTTGAGTATGTTATTGAAGTTGAGGCTCAGCGTCATGCTGTAGCGCTTATCGCTACGCCCACCGCCGCCGCCAAAACCGCCACCGCCGCCGCCCCCGCCACGCGGGCCGCCACCGCCGCCACCACCAAAGACGCCGCCCGCGCCGAACGGGCCGCCACCGGCACCGCCGCCGCCGCGTGCGCCGCCGCCTTCGCCGCCTTGTCCACGCCCCCCGCCACCGGCTGGCGTGCTGCCGCCCTGCCCATTGGTCGCCACCTGCCGGCCCTTTACATTGCCGAAGCTGAGCGTCTTGCTGAAGCGCAAGTTGACGGTGAAGATGCCGCCGTAGTGCCCGAAGTTGCGCGGGATAAGCGGTGTGCCTGCGGCCGGGCGCAGGTCGAAGTTGCCTAAGGGCGTCACCTTCAGGTTGAGGGGATTGGTCGCGGCGGTCGCGAGCGCGGGCCGATCATTGAACTGCGTGTCGCCGTTGTTATCAAGACCGGTCGTGATGTTGAAGGGCCGGCCCGACGTGGCAATGATGAGCGGATTGACGCGTATCTCCCACGGCAACGTGTACGAGCCGCCGAAGAAGAAACGGTGGCGCACATCAATCAAGGAGCGGCCGTACTCTTGCCGCAGATTATAATTGTCGGCCGGGAACAAGCCGACCCCATCCGTATCGCTGTTCGTCTTGCTCAGCGTGTAGTTCGAGAAGATGGAGAACTTCGCGCTGAACCGCGTGTTCGCGCTAATGACCAACTGATCTTGATTGAGTACGCCGTTCGACTCGTACTCGAAGAGGTTGCCCTGTGTGGGCTGCGGGCGCACGCCGTTCAAGGGCGCGTTGATGTTGCGTACTCGCAGCAGATGCAGCGAGCGCGTGTGGATGTAGTTCACCGTCGCCGTGACCTTGCCGGGCAACAGCCGCTCAACGCTGAAGGTTGATTGCAGCGTGTAGGGCGCGGACAGATCGGGATCGAGCCGGCGCGTCGTCTGCGCGCTGCGGAACGGCGTGAGTGTGTCAATGGACGGGAGCGGCTGCCCCGCGAATAGCACGCCTCTGGCCTGACTGAGGATGCCGCGCGCGATGGCGTTCTGCGCTTCGACCGTAGCGACCTGCTCAGAGGTCGCGCAGCCATCGGCGGGTGAACCGGCCGCGCCGCACAAGAACGGCAGCGGTCTCTCAGAGATGACGAACTGCTGTTGATTCGTGCCGTTGAAGCGATTGGCCTGCAAGGTCAGATTCTCGCCCGCCCGGTCGTAGAAGACGCCGAAGCCGCCGCGTAAGACCGTCTTGGGTTGCCGCCCGGCCGCGCCCGGCGACCACGCGAACGACAGACGCGGGGCAAAGTTGATTGGGCTATGAATGTTCGTCTGATTCTCGTAGCGCAGACCCGCGCTCAACGTGAAGTTCGGGCGCGCACGCCAGTCGTCCTGCAAGAACACGCCGTAGTCCGTCTGGCTGACGCTCGCCACGGGATTGCCGCCGTTAATGTTGAACTGCGTCGGCAGGACGCCGGCCGTACCTTGCGCGAAGGCGCGGAACTGATCGAGCGAGGAGAGCGCGCCGCGCCCGGAGAAGATGACCGTGCCGTTGAAATTCTGCTGCGTAGAGTCAGTGATGTGTGCGCCGCGTATGCGCACACCGGCCTTCATGGAATGTGTGCCGTGCGTAAACGTCGTGTAGTTTTGCAACTCGAAGCGGTTCGACGTGTTGCGCGCGGGGCCGGCGTTCGAGCCGCCGCCCGTGAATGCCCCCAGCACACTGACGACCGGCAAAGAGATGTCGCCGCCCGACTCGTTGCGATTGTGTTGGAACAGGAAGCGCGTCTCATTAATGACGGTTGGCGATAGCACCGCCGTCTCGGTCACTTGAAATGTCTGGTTCGTGCCCGTCGAGTTGAACGTGCGGTTGATGTTAAAGAACGGATCGACATCAAGTGCGGACTCGCTCGTGCCGAGATTGCTCTGCCGGTTGCGCGAGAAGCTGTAACGAGCCACCAGCGTGTTCCGCGCATTCAATTGATAATCTATGCGCGGGCTGAAACTGAAATTGCGGCGCGGCACGACGAGCGAGCGATTGATGCGCGTGTCGGTGAACGTCACCGGCGTGATGAAGCGCGCGTTGATGATCGAGTTGTCGTCCGAATCGCGTTTATCGAAGTCGAAGAAGAACGACGATTTCTTTTTGACGATGGGGCCGGAGAGATTGCCTTCGATGTTGCGCGCCTGATAGGGCGCGCGGCGCGGCGCGTAAGGGTTGCGCGAGTTAAAGCTCTCGTCCGAGAAGGTGAAAGAGCTTTGTCCGCGCACCTTGTCCGTGCCCGGCTTCGTGAGAATCTCGATACGACCGAAGCCGAGGCGATCAAATTCGGCCGAGAACGGATTCTGGTTGATACGAATTTCGCGGATCGATTCTTTCGGCGGCAGACGCCCGCCGGTAAAGCCGTCAATGAAAATCTGCCCGCCGTTGGGGCCGGCCGCGGGGCCCGCGAGCGCTTGCAGCGCGGCGGCGAGGTCGTCCGGATCATCCGGCAGTGCGTCGAGGTCTGTGCCTTTGATGACGAGCGCGCTGCCGTTGTTCTCCGCCTCTGTGCTGATGGGCGTCTCGGCCGCGATAGTCACCTCTTCCTTGCCGAGCGTCACGCTCAACTTGATGTCAATTGATTGCCGCTTGCCCGCCGTGATCTCTATGTCCGGATTGCTATAGACGGCGAAACCGGCCGCGGCCACCGTCAGGACATACTTGCCCGGCGCGACGGCGTTAAAAGTGTATGTGCCGTCGTCGCCTGTCTGCGCGGTCTGCTGGCCGCCCTTCGCGTCCACGAGCGTGACGGTCGCGCCGACGAGCAGGCCGCCGAACTCGTCCGCCACCTGTCCGCGCAACGCGCCCGTCTGCTGCTGCGCGAAGACGGTCGTACCCACGCCCAACAAAAGTACAAGCGCGAGGCTCAGCGTGCGTCTGATGATTACTGAAAATGTCTGCATGATGTTTTGAATGACTTTCCTTCTCACGTTGAATTGTATGAACTGACTTGCTCCGCCTTGCTCTGCGGCGAAAAAACTGAACGAGATGTGCGTGCAGTTAAAGATGCAATCCGAAATCTGAGATTTGAGATTTCAACTTTGAAATCTCAAATCTCAGATTTCTTCTTTATGCACGCTCGCGCCTTGAAACTGTTATGGCAAACCGATGCCGAAATCGAGACCGGCCGGCATGCCCGTGCCGAGACCTTGCCCGGCCGGCCCTTGTTGTTGCTGGCGCGGCCCCATCATGGCGAGCAACGTGTCTGCGCCCGCGATCACATTGATCGCGGTCAATCGCGTCGGGTCTGCGCCCACCGTGCTGGAGACGATCAGCACGTCGCCCGGTTTCAAATCGGCGAGCGTCGTCGCCGGCAGACTCTCAAGCATGCCCTGCATGTCGAAGCCACCACCGCCGCCGGGGCCGCCCATGCGTCGCTGGCCCGCGCCCGCGCCACCCTGTTCACCGCCTTGTGGCGGCGTGCCGCCAGCGGCAGGCTGACCGGCAGGTCTGCCTTGTCCTTCGGGCCGATTACCACCGCCGCCACCACCACCGGCCATCATGCCGCCCCCGCCCTGTCCGCGCATCGCCATCATTTGCGCCATCATCTCCGGCACGCGGCGCAGCGACGAGTCTTGCCCGATGACGACGGTCAACAACTGTTTTTGTTCGTTCTTGATCGTGAGCTGATTGTGCGCCGCATCCACGGCCGTGACCGTGCCGAGCAGGGTGCGGAACGTGCCCGACACCACCTCTTGCGGCGTGAAGCGCGCACCGTCGGGGCTGCGCTCACCGAGCGCACGCAACTGATCGCCGACTTTCAATTCAGCGAGCGTGCTCGATTTGGCGTCGTCGAACTTGATGGAATCGGGCGCGTAACGGCGGAACTGCGTCGTGTCGGTCGCGGCGATCACGACCGGCTGTGTGCCCTCGCGCCCGCGCATGTTGATGGTGATCTCTTTCGTCGCCGGATTGAGCGCGGAGACGACGCCGAGGACGCCGCGCCGCTGCCACTCTGCGCGGTCACGCTCATGCTTCTGTGCAAGGTCGGCCTTAGTCATCACAATCACTTGCCGTGCCGGCACAGATTTTTGATCGTCGGCAACTCGACCGCGTGCGAATACCCGATCACCTACGGCAACATCCGTCATGACAATGTCGGTTGCATTCTTCAAGTTGGTCTCGCCCGGCGGCACGCGCTTGTAAATCGTCTTATCGTCGAGCAATACAGCGACCACCGATCCGGTATCCGTCTTGACGGTCAGTTGCTTTGCCACCCCGTCGATAACGGTCACTTCACCGATGACACCGTTGGGTGAAATGCCCGCGCTCGGTTGTTGCGCGGCGGGCGTTGTGGGCGCAGACGTGCCGCTGGTCTGTTGCGCTTGCGCACCAACTGCGAGCAGGCAAACGGAGAGCATCAAGCTAGTCAAAAACTTTTTCATGCGTCCTCTTTAGCGGTCGAAAAATAAACCTGAAATTACGGGGGAGTTTGATATTCGTTGCCACATTTGCTGCGCGCCGCCGGACCTTAACGTTCCGGGCGGCCGTGCTCTTCATCGCGCCGGCTGTCCTGCTGCGCGACCACCGCGTCAAATTTTTGCTGTTGCTCCGGCGTCAACAACGCGCGGATGCGTGCGCGGGCCTTCAGTCTTGGCTCTTCAAAGCGTGGGCGCAATTCTGTGCGCAACGCGCGGTACTCGTTGCGCGTCTCGTCGAGGATGGCGCGAATGTTAGTTGCTTGCTCATCCGTCAGATTGAGGTCGCGCCGCATAGCCTCGAAGCGCGCCTGCATGTCATGCTCGCGCCCATCGCGGCCACCACCACCGGCCGCGCGCGAATGGTAAAGCACGTCGAGCGCCGCGCCGGTCGCGCAGCCCAACACGAACACGAACATCAGCACGAGCCAGATTTTGATCCGTGTACGACCCGTCAAAATAATTTACCGCCTTCCCTGCGCTTCGCGCGCGACGACGATGGCCAACACCTCGTCGCGCGAAAGGTTCTGTGCGTCCGCCAGCACCGCCTGCTCGACCCCCGCGTCGCCACCGTAATATGCTTCGTCCCCGAACCCGGTCGCCGTTGTGGGCGCGTTGCCACTGGCCAACCAGAGCATCAACGTGAAGACGAGCGCCGCGACCGCCGTCATAGCTGGCACGGCACGGCGCGCCACCGCTAACAACGCCAGCCAGCCTTCGTCAGCGC
Source organism: Acidobacteriota bacterium (assembly GCA_031359515.1). GTDB lineage: Bacteria > Acidobacteriota > Blastocatellia > Pyrinomonadales > Pyrinomonadaceae > QHXQ01. The sequence continues at coordinate 11,914 of JANMAD010000122.1, forward strand.
CAGTCGGTTGCGCGCTTTCGGCCGCAGCGATGCGCGCACGCAGGCGCGTGTAGAGAAACGGCGATGCGGCCGCCGTCTCGAACGCTGCCTCGTTATCCGCCCCGGCGCGCACGAGCAACTGCCCAACGTGATCGAGTTGCTCGTTCTGTGCTTTTTGTTTGGCTGTGCCGAACATTAGAAACCTCATTACCGCCCTGAATTTTCGCGGCTCACAGTGAAAAGACGGCGCACGGTGGTCGCCGGTTACAGCTAAATTTCGCGCTTCAGATATATTTTCGCAGCACGCGCCGCAAGTGCGCCCGCGCGCGATGGGCGCGAACTTTGACTTTCGGCGTTGACCATCCCATCAGTTTGGCGATCTCGGCGACAGACAGCCCCTCGGCGTCGAGCAGCGTGAGGACGAGCCGGTCTTCGGCGGAGAGACGCGCGAGCAGTTTGCCCGCGAGGTCGCGCGCGATGAGCGTGGCTTCAACATCAGGCCGTGCGTCGGCAGCGCGCAGTTGCGCGGTCAGCGCGTGCGTCTCGGCTGCGCTAAGATCGTCGAGTTGTTGTTCGGGGCGGCGTTGGGCGCGACGCAGTTCGTCGTAGCAAGCGTTGACCGTGATCTGCGCGAGCCAGGCGGCGAACGAGGCAGCGTGCGCGCCCGCGAAGTTTGGCAGCGCAAAATAAGCTTTGGTGAAACTCTCCTGGACGATCTCTTCGATCTGTTCCGGGCGGGAGAAGAAGCGCGCGGCGGTGCGCGCGACGCGGCGGCGGTGGCGCTCGAAGAGTTGCGCGAACGCGGCCTCGTCGCCCGCGCACGTGGCAGAGACGAGCGCATCGTCGGTCGGTTCGTCAGACGGATGCACGAATTGTTAGCCGTGACCGCGCAGAGCGGCTAGGGAGATGAGCGCGCACGGCTCTGTTTGCCTTTAACCTTTCGCCGGCAGACGCCAGCCGAGCGGGTAACGCACCGTCAACGCCAGCCCCAGGCTCGTCACCAACAGCCCCGCGACGCCCAACACCCAGAGGTAAGGCAGCGACAACACGACGACCCAGAAGACCGTGCCGAGTAAGAGCGCGACCGATTCGGAGCGATTGCGCTCCGCCAGCAGCACGCGCTGCAACCAACGCCCCGTCGCCGCGTGGATGGCCACGCGCCCGAACAGATATGCGACCAACAGAAGCAGCAACGCGAGCGCGCCGACCAGCGCGCTCACCACTGGCGGTAAGACAAGCGACGCGGCCGGCGCGCCAAAACCGATCACGACCGCGCTCAGAAATCCGATCAGCGCGACGCGCAAACTCGTCAGGCGCAGACGGGTCGCGGCCCGACTGATCGCGCCCGGCGTCGCCGCCGTCAACGCAAGCGAGATGACGAACCAGAAAAGCACGGCCAGCACGCGCACGCCGATAGAGGCCAGCGTCCAGCGCGGCGTCAGCAACATCGCCGGGTTGCGCGCCATCGCGCGCAACTCATCTTCATAGCCCGCGAACATGATGGTGGCACTTGCTTGACCGCGCCCCGGCGCATTCTTGCCATGATGATACGTGCCGCCGATGACCAGCACGTCGCCACCGATGTATGAGCCGTCGCGCTGCATGACCGAGCCGCCCACCGCCGCCACATCGCCCTGCACTTGGCCCTCGACGATCACATCGCCGCCGAACGACATCACGCCATGCTTGACGTTGCCGCGCACAACCACCGACTGCCCCATGCCGAACACGTCTTTGCACGCATCGCCTTCGACGATGAGCGGTGGCCGTTCATCCGCGTTAGTATGCGCCGCGTCTTGCGCATAAGCGGCCGCGCCAGCGCCGCAGAGCAACAGGCACGCGAGCGCGACTGTCCGGCTCAGCGCCCAGAACATGTCGGCGGCAAAATTTTGCTCGTAGGTGATCGCGTCCACGTCGGTTCACGGGCCGGTTAAAAGTTAATTACGTGCGCGGCCGTCGCGACCGGGCGAGGGGCAGACGGGAGCGCGCCTATCAGTATTCGTCAGTCGGGGATGCGTGTGCGGTGATAGCTGTTAATGAGGCGGAGGAGCAGAACGATGACGCCTGTTAGACCCGTGAAAACTATGAGCCGGTGCGTGCCCGGCTCGCGGGCTAACTGCGCGCCGAGCGCACGCAGGATGAGCAACACGCCTTGCCCTGTTTCCACCAGCGCGTGCCATAACATGTCGAGCGCCGTGCCGAGCGCACGGGCCACAACGCGCGCGGGCGCGAACGCCTCGCCAAACGCACGCGCGCCAAGCAGCGCGAACGACAGTGCGGCCAGCCCGGCGCAGAGCAACAGCGCGCGTTTGCGCTCGCCACGCCCGCGCAGGCGGCCCATGTCTACTTGCGCACGCGCCTGCACGACTCGACTGAAATCGTGCGGCAGACCCGGTTGGCGCTGCGCATCGCCGAAGGCCGCATCGAGCAGACATAACAGCCGCCGCTGTTCGTTGAGCGCCGCCGCGCACAAGGCGCACACGCGCGCGTGCTGCTCGAAGCGCGCGGCTGCCTCTGCGCTCAACTCGCTATCGAGATAAGCGGCCGTTTCCGCCGGGCGACAGTCGGCGCAGGTTGGCGGCGTGGTAATAGCAGCAGCGGTGTCCATCGTGTCGCTCGTTTCCCCTTGCTCGTTTAAATTCTGGTGATGCCGCGCGCGACGAGCGGCGTGCGCATGGCTTCGCGTGCGCGGAAGATGCGATTCTTGACCGTGCCCAAGGGGAGACCCGTCACTTCCGCGATCTCGTCGTAGCTGAGATCGTGCCCGTGGCGCAGGATGATCAACTCGCGATAAGCGGACGGAAGCGCGCGGATCACGTCGTCAATCTCCGCGCGCCGCTCCTGCTGCTCGCTCTGTTGTTCGGGCGTGAGCATGCCGCTGCGCAACGGTCGCTCATAGCCGTCTTCGGTCTCTAACTCTTGCGTGCGCGGCCCCATGCGGCGCAGATGATCAATCGCGGCGTTGTGCGCGATGCGATAAATCCAGGTGGAGAATTTATATTCGGGGCGATAGCGCGCGAGCGAGCCGTAGACCTTGATGAAGACTTCCTGCGTCAGATCGAGCGCGGCTTCGTAGTCGCCGGTCATGCGATAGACGTAGGAGGCGATGGGGCGTTGGTAGCGACGCACCAACTCCTCGAAACCGGCGTCCGCGCCCGCTAAGGCGCGCGTGATCAGATCGCCATCCGGCAACGCCGCCATGCTCTCGAACGTGGAGGATAGTACGCTCATAAGCTTCAGAACAGTGGTGTTACGCTAACATAACGGGCGAAGTTTCAAAAGGTATAAGTAGAGGTCAGAGGTTAGAGGTCAGTACGAACAGGTCTTTACTGATCTCTGACCTCTGACCTCTAGCTTTATGCCCACGCGAGCGCGGCGAGACCGGCGGGCGCGGCTATCTGGTTGAAGTCGAGATCGTGCGCGGGTAGGGCGAGTTGCACGTCGGCAGCGGTGACGAGGTGCGGGGCGGCGGCGAGGGTGTCGGCGACGAGGGTGCGCGCGGCTTGCGGGTCGAGACCGTGCCCGGCGACGAGCAGTTGGTCAATGGTGTCGGGCGCGACGCCTTCGGCGGCCTGTGCGGCCATGCGGTCACGGTAGAACAGGAGGAAGCGATAGAGTTCGTCGGTGCGGTCTTCCGCTTCGCAGACGATGCTGCGCACAAGCAAGGGCTGGCCCGCGCGCAGCAGCACGGCCGTGAAGCCTTCGGTGTGCGCGCTCACTAACAACGCATCGGCCGGCGTGCGCGCCCGCATCAGCCAACCGGCCTCGCCCATGTGGCGCGGCAGAATCAGGCCGGCGTGCCAGCCGAGCGCGGCGAACGCCGCTTCATATTCGGCCAGTACCACGAGCCGCACAGCCATTGTGAGATAACGCGCACGCCCCTGTGCATCTGTGCGCAGCCGCGTGCGCGCGACGCGTAACTCGTCGAGCGGATGACCAAAGGCGCGCTCGGTCTTCCAGCGCAGCATCTCATCCAGTTCGGTGCGCGAGCCTGACGGCGATTCGAGCGTGATGATCGCGGTGCGCGCCGCCGCTTCGGGCAGCGCGACCGACCAGCGCCGCCGCTTCAACAAGCCCGTGCCCCGCACCAGTTCGCCCAACACGTCCGCCAGTTCAGTCACCTCAGCGACGTTGCTCTCTTCAAAACTCGGCTGCACTAAGCCCGCGGGCAGCGCGACGTAGCCCGCGCGCCGCACGACGAAAGTGTCCCGCCGCCGGTCGAGCGCGACCACCGCCGCGCCCTCGCCCGTCAGTCCCACCGCCGCCGCAGGCCAACGCGGTTGGATCAATTTTGTGAGCGGGTTTGCCATAGAAAAACCGTGACGAGTTGCTAGTGACGAGTGACAAGTTAAACTTTGCCCCAACTCGTCACCCGTCACTCATCACTCGTCACTGTCCCTTTCACCATTCGCTGTAACTACTGCCGTCCAACGACTGATCGGATGAAGCGCTATGGACGTCTACGATGCCGGAGCCGCCCTCGGCGGAGTTCACGTCTTGGCCCGACTGCGGCACCCAGTCGCGCTGCCCCGTCATCGGATCGACGGGCATCTCGCGCATGTAGCCCGCCTGTGCCAACTCTTCGAGCGAGTCGGGCAGTTTGCCTTTGTCGGCGGCATATTGATCGAGCATCTTGCGCATCTGGTATAGGTCGTCGCGCAGGACGGACTCGCGCGCCTGTTGTACCGTGCGCTGGTACTGCGGCAACACGATAACCGCCAGCACGATGATGATCGAGATCACGATCATCAACTCTAAAAGCGTAAAGCCGCTCAATTGCGGATGGCGGATGGCGGATTGCGGATTAGCAGCCGGCAAGCTGCGCCGCCGCGCTTTTGAATTCGCAAACCGCAATCCGCCATCCGCAATCTTCATAGTCTTACCAGACACTGTACTTTGTCCCATCGAGCGCCGTCCCGTCCGCTCTGGAAGTGACATCGAAGATGCCGGCGTCTGTGCTATCGGAGCATTGGCCTGGATCGTCGAAGGGCGAGTGAAAACACCAATCGGTCTTGCCGGTGATCGGGTCTTTCGGAATCTCGCGCAGGTAAATCTTTTTCTTGTTCCCCAACAGCCCGCCCTCACCCAGCTTCGGCAGTTCGCCGCTTTGCGTGCTACCGACCGGCTGCAAGCGCGGGACGACAGCGACGCCCGACACGAGTATGTCTAAACTAGGCGGATAACGCTCAAGATTGTCCACCCCGAAGATCGTGGGGTCGGCAATAACCACCCGGCTGCGCGGATCAATGCCCGGCGCGCCCCCCGGTGTGCCCGGCGTACCGGGCACGGGGCCGACAGGTGCGGCGCTGATGGGTGTGCCGCCAATGCCGGCCGTGGCCGGCATCCCGACCGTGTCGCGATGGAACTCCTTGATCGCCTCGCGCATAGTGCGTAAGTTGTCACGCAGTTGAAACTCGCGCTGCCGCTTCACCGCCGTCTTGACGAGCGGGATGATGCCGACGGAGAGGATCGCCATGATGGTCATCGTGATAACCAACTCGATCAGCGTCCAGCCACCGGCGGAGCGGGCAGTAGGCAGCAGGCGGTAGGCAGCGCGCACACGCCGCGCCTGATGATCCTGCTCGCCCATTTTCCTTTGTCTGCCTACAGCCATCTGTCTATTGCCTACTGTTTTACGACGAGGTGCGCTTGCGCCAGTTGCGGCGCGAGACCGCGCCCGTCCGTCGTCATGAAATGCACGCCCGCCTGATCGAACGTCACATCGCCCGTGCCGGCCGCGAGCGCTTCCAATTCGATGACGAGCAGCACGCCCATGCCGTTGATCGGCGTGCCGCCGATGGGCGCAATGACGGTGAACAGCGAGCCGGTCGGATCGATTGACTGTGTGAGCGTCGCACCGTGCGCTGCTGTGTCGAACAGATTGCCCTTCGTCACCGAGCGCACGGCGAACAGGCGCGGGTCGAAGCGCAGCGTCGTCGCCGCGAGGTTTAAGGGCGCGCCGGTCTTTATCAAGACGAGCAGTTTCTGCCGCTCGCCGACGCGCATCTCCGGCTGGTTCGTGATGAGCATCAGCGCCGCGCCTGTCTCCGCCGTAGCCGCTGGCGCGACGCGATTCGCAACTGCGGGCACGAGCGGCGGCGTGACCTGTGTGTCAACTGCCGGCATAGGCGCGGCATTCGTATTCGCTGCGGGCGTAACGAGCGCGTGCTTGAGCATATCGCTCGTCAATGCGGCCGGTACGATGGGCGCTAGGCTATTGAGCGGTCTGACGTCGTTCGCCTGCACGGCGACCGGTTGCGTCGCCATGGCAGTTGGCGTGTTAGCCGCTGTGCTACTCGCGCCTGCATTCAACGCGGCGGGCGCGGGCACGAAGGATGGCTGCTCGGCTTCAGTTGTGCCCGGCGCAACCGCAGCCGCAGTGGTTGCAGCTACAGTCGGCACTTGCACGTTGACGTTGCTCGGCAACTGGCGCGCGGCGGCGATCTGATCTTCCCGCTCGGCATCGTCCAACAAAGAGGCGATGGTCTGGCTAATCGGCGCTTGCAGCGAGCCGCTCTCGCGCTCTTGCAGATCGGCGGGCGTCACGGTCGGCGCACGCAACACGCGCGGCATGACGGTGACGACGATGTCTGAATTGTTGCTGCTCTTGGTCGGCGTGGCGAACAGCCGGCCGAGGATCGGAATGAGACCCAGCACCGGCACGCCGCGCCGCCCGTCCGATTGTTTGTCCTGCATGACCGAGGCGATCATCAACGTGCGGTTGTTCGGGATGCGCGCCGTGCCGCTGATGCTGCGCTGGCTGAAGGTCGGCGTCAGACTCGACGCGCCGATCACGTCGTTCGACTCGATCTCCATCTTCACTTGTACGTCCTGATCCGGAAATACCTGCGGCGTGAACTTCAGGATGAGACCGGTGTCCTGATACTGGATGACCGGATAGCCGCCGCCGAACAAGCCTTGCGTCGCGCCTGAGCCGGGCGTCGTGTTGTTGCCGTTGCCGATGCCGTTAAAGCCTGTGACGGCTGCGGTCTGCACGGGCACTTTCTGCCCGATGCGGGTCGTGGACTGTTCGCCATCGAAGGCATGCACTTGCGTCGAAGCGAGCAGTCGCGTGTTATCTTTCGATTGGAACAGGCTGATCGTCGAAGTGGGCAACAGGAACGCGCCGCCGAGGATGTTCGGAATAACCGCCGTACCTGTGCCGGTGCCGGTGCCTTTGCCCGTGCCTGTGCCTGTGCCGGTGACGCGACTCTGCCCCGCGCCGAACGGGAAGGTGCTGGTGAGCAAGCCGCCCAACCCGCTGGTGAGCGAAGTGGAATCGCCGAGTTGATTACCGATCTGCAAGAGGTTGTTGCGCGACACCTCGTAGATGTTCACGTCCATCACCACTTCGGCGCGATCCTTATCCAGACTGCTGAGTAACTCGCTAATGATGCGGATGTTCTCCGATGTATCGCGCACGGTGATGCTATTGGTCTGCACGTTCGGCACAACCTGCGGCTGGCGACCGGCGTTCGGCGGCAGCGCCGATTGAATGATCGAGCGCGCATCGTTCGGGGACATGTTCGACAGGTAGAAAGTGCGCAGCACCAATTGCTGATACTGCGGCCGCTTCGTCGCGTCGGCGACGAGGATCGTGCGCCGGTCGAGTTTCTGGAAGAACAGGCCTTGCGCGAGGAAAATGTGATCGAGCGCGCGGGCGGTCGTCACGTCGCGCAGGTCTATGTTGAGCGTGCGCTTCGGGAAGTCGCGGTCGAAGATGACGTTGAGATTGAGATCGTTCGCCAGTTGGCGGATGAAGGCTTCGAGGTCGCCGTTATATTTAATGACGCGCAACTGCTCGGCCCGCCCACTCGGTGCGGGCGACTGCACAGCGGCCGTCGGGCGATACGCTACGGGCACGGTCGGCATGCCGTCGGCCGCCGCGGGCGACGTGCCCCGGCTGATGCTGCCGCCGGTCGCACCGTTCGCGTTCCCGTTCGTGTTCGTGTTGCCGTTGCCGTTCCGCCCCTCTTTATCGTGTTGCAAGCGGAGCATACGTTGCATCTCGGAGGCGGCCAGCTCGTTGATCGGATCGTAGCCATAGGCTTGGCGGAAGGCGTTGTACGCGCCCGCGTAATCGCCCTGCTCGGCGAGCGAGCGGCCCTGCTCCATGAAGCGTTGCGAGGCGTTGAAGATGGCGCGCCGGTAATGCAGTTGATACTCGGCATCGGAAGGGTTCGCCGCAACGGCCAAGGCGAACTCCTGTGCGGCGCGCTCCCATTGCTGCATCCGCTCGAATTCGATGCCGCGGCCGTAATTCTTCTCGCCCTTCTTCGCCCACGCCGTCATGGGTGCGCACAGCAGGCAAAAGACGACGAGCAGCGCAGCGCATGCTCGCATGTAGGAGTTGTTAGACTTCATCTCGATCCTCAAAACAGGTGTCAAAAGCAGTTTTCAGTTTACGGTTTTCAGTTTTCAGCCTGCGATTGTCAGCGCTCAGTTGCGTCAGAGTTGGCGTGGCTGCCCACATGCCTTACACGTTCCGGCGCGGCAGCCGTTCCAGAAAACACTACAGCATAAGCCCCGCGCAACTGAAAACTGAAAACTCAAAACTGAAAACTGTCTACTTGTGCCCGTTCGCTTTCACTTCTTCGACGAACGTGACGCGGTTGATCTCGTGCAGGGTTGAGACGCCGGCGAAGACTTTCTTCACGGCCGACTCGCGCAAAGAGGCCAGCCCTTCGGCCTCGGCCGCGCGCCGCACCTCAGAGCCGGGGCGACGCTCGATGATCATCTCGCGGATGTTGTCCGAGAGATCGAGCAATTCGTGGATGGCCGTGCGGCCGCGATAACCCGTGTGGTTGCAAGCATCGCAGCCGACGCTCATGTAGAAGGTAGTGTCGCGGTGCTGTTCCGGTCTAAGTCCCGCCTCCATCAATTCGTCGTCCGCCGGCCGGTAGGGCCGTTTGCAGACCTCGCACAGCATACGGACCAAGCGCTGCGCCAACACGCAATTCAAAGATGAGACGAAATTATACGGCTCGACACCCATGTTCAGGAAACGGCCGATCACGTCGATCACGTTGTTGGCGTGGACGGTGGTGAAAACCAAATGCCCGGTCAGCGCGGATTGAATCGCGATCTGCGCCGTCTCGTTGTCGCGAATCTCGCCGACCATGATCTTGTCCGGGTCGTGGCGCAGGATCGAACGAAGCCCACGCGCAAAGGTCAAGCCCTTTTTCTCGTTGACCGGAATCTGCGTGATGCCGTGCAATTGATACTCGACCGGGTCTTCGATGGTGATGATCTTGTCTTCTTCATTCCTGATCTCATTGAGCGCGGCGTAGAGCGTCGTCGTTTTACCTGAGCCGGTGGGGCCGGTCACCAGCACCATGCCGTACGGCTCGGCGATGTAGCGGCGGAACTTGCGCACGTCTTCGGGGTCGAAGCCGACGACGTTGAGATCGAGATTCTTGAACGACTCGTTGATCTGCTCTTTATCGAGAATACGAATCACCGCGTCCTCGCCATGCACGGTCGGCATGATCGAGACGCGGAAGTCCACGTTGCGCCCCTTGTAGCGCACGCGGAAGCGTCCGTCTTGCGGCACGCGCCGCTCGGCGATGTCGAGCTCCGACATGACCTTGATGCGCGAGATCAAAGTCTGGTGATACGAGAGGTCAATCGGATCGACCTTCGCGTAGAGCGCGCCGTCAATGCGATATTTGACCTGCACTTCGGCGTCGCGCGTCTCGATGTGTATGTCGGAGGCGCGCGACTCCATCGCGTTGAAGATGATCGTGTCCACGAGCTTGATGATCGGCGACATCTCGCTGTCGGTCGCCAGACGATCAAGGTCTAAAACTTCCTCACCGGTCTCGGTCTCTTTCACGAGCGAGATGCGAAAGCCCGATGCGGCCTCTTGCAGCACACGCTGGGTCGCGTCGCCCTTGCGCAGCACCACGTCAATCGCGCCGGCCGTCGCCACGTGGGGCACGATGCGCGCGTGCAGTGCGCCGGCCAATTCGTCCAACACTTCGAGGTCGGTCGGGTCGGCCATCGCCACGTGCATGCGCCGCCCTTCGCGGCGGAGCGGCACGAATTGATGGCGCAGCATCAGATCGACGGGGATTTCGCCCAAGAGCGCGTAGTCCATCGGCGACGGGCCGTCGGGCGGGAGCAGGTCTATGTAAGGCAGACGATAGCGGCGCGCCAGCTCTTGCGCCGCCCGCACCTCCGGGGGCAGGTGCGCTTCGTGCCCGGCGCGCGTGCCCGCCATGAGCGTCTGCTCGCCCGGCGTCGAGATTAGCGTCTCTTCGCCAATCGAGGGTGCCGTTTCTTCGTAAGTCCTTGTCATTTGTGCGGTTTACTTTTCCAGGGCGGCATACGTCCGAAGTTTGTCAGATGCGCTAAAGAGCCGGATGATTGCCCTGCCCCTAGTGCATCGTCGAGACATTCGAGATGGACTGCACAATCGGCAGGTAGATTGCGAGCAGGATCGTGATGACGACTCCGCCCATGACCAGCAGAATTGCAGGTTCAAGCACGGTCGTCAACTGTTCCAGACGCACCTCCGACTCGGCATCGTAGAAGGTCGCCACCTCTTCCAACATCTCGCGCAAAGAGCCGGAACGCTCGCCCACGCCGACCATGTCGAGCGCGAGCGCGGGAATCCACCCGGCCGTCTCCAAACTCTCCGTGAACGACTGCCCCTCGCGTATGAGCGGCATGATGGACGAACTGCGCGCACGCAACTCGCGGTTCGTGATCGACTCGGACGCGATCTCCCACGATTCGACGAGCGTGATGCCGCCCGCCAACAGCGTCGAGAGCGAGCGCGTCACCTGCGCGATGGCGAGTTGGCGGATGAGTTGCCCGGCAATCGGTATCTTCAACAGCACGCGATCCACGAACATGCGCCCCGCCGGTGTGCGCGACCAGAAACCGAATGCGGCGGCAAGAGCGCCGACGAGCGGCCCGAACCAGAAGATATTGGCCGCCACCCAACCGGAGAAGCCGACCACAACCGTCGTGATGAACGGCAGCGTCTGATTGAAGCCTTGAAACAGACGCTGCATGCGCGGCACGACATAGAGCGTCAGGAACGTGACCATGCCGCCGGACGCGAACAGCAGAAAGATCGGATAAGCGAGCGCGCCGCGAATCTTGCGCCGCACTTCGACGCCGCGCCGCATGTAATCGTTGTAGCGGCGCAGCACATCGTCGAGCGCGCCGGAGCGTTCGCCCGCGAGGATCGACGCGGTATAGATGCGCGGAAAGACCGGCCCCTGCGCGGCGAACGCGGCCGACAGGGCCATGCCGCCGCGAATCTTATCCTCCACGTCGCCGAGCAGTGAACGCAGACGCGAACTGGCGGCCCGCCGCCGCAGCATCGTGATTGATTGCAGGATCGGAATACCCGCGCGCACGAGCGCGGCGAGTTGTTGATTGAAGAGGAGGAAGTCGCCCGCTTTAACGCGCGCGTTCGTGCCCGCCTTGCCGCCGCGCGTGAGCGCCGCGACCCCGCGCGTCTTTGGCGGCGCAACGGAGAAGACGCGGAAGCCTTCGCTCTCCAAGCGCACACGCGCCTCCGACACGCCCACGGCCTCGACCGTCCGCGTCACCACCTCGCCTGCCGGCGTACCTAAACGACAGATAAACTCAGCCATTAGTAGTTCGTTATTAGTTCGTTTGCTTCCGTTGCGCCGCCACGTTCGTCGGGT
>JANMAD010000200.1:0-5331 GCA_031359515.1 Acidobacteriota bacterium
TTCGGTCGGCAACCGGTAACTCACGCCGTCGCGCTGCGACCGCCACGCGGCAAACGCCTGCGCATCGTCGAACGACACGTTCGTCACCGGCCATCGCTCCTCGCCGGTCGGCGGCTGCTTGTTCACCCAGTGCGGCGGTGCGGCGTGTTTAGTCTGGCGCACGAACTCGGCGTACTCGGCGTTGGTCACCTCGGTCTTGTCCATCGCGAACGGCTTAACCGCAACTTCGTGCGCCGGGTACTGGTTCGTCTCGTTCAGGTTCGTCGGCGACACGTCGCTGCGCCCCATCTGATACGTCCCGCCACTGAGCGCGACCACCTCGGCTTTCGCGCTATTGGGTTTTGTGTTCTCCGGCGCGTGGGAGGTCGCCGGGTCTCTCAGCCAGACGAATAGGGATGCACCGCCCGCGCCGAGCAGAAAGATGAAGAGGACGACAGCCCCGCCAATCGCTAACAGAAACGACGGCTTCTGCGCCGCGGCGAAAACAGTAGCGGAGTTGTAAAAAGATGACAGGCTCATTTGCCAGAGGGACTGTTGCCCACTGGCAGAGTAGCCGCCGTCGGTGAAAACCTGAGTGCTTGCGGGTGCAAATTGTTGTTGCGTCACCCCGGCCGCTAAAGCCGGCGGCGCTTGCCTCACGACGGCGGGCGGCGGTGGCGGCGACCTTACAGGCTCATGCGCGTTTTCTGCCGGCGGCGCAACTACGGGCTGCGCAAGTGTCTGACGCTCCAGGCGCGCATGCTCTTCGGCGGCAAGCCGTGCGGCTTCCGCCATACGCCAGCGTTGCGCCTCGGCCTCGGCTTGCGCCGCCGCTGCTCTGGCCGCTTCGGCTCGCGCGGCCTCTTCGCGGGCGGCTTCTGCCGCTACTCTGGCCGCTTCGGCGCTCGCTGTTTCTTCGCGGACAAGTTCCGCCGTTGCGCGCCGCTTCGGCTCGCGCGGCTTCTTCACAGGCGATTTCTTCTGCCGTGCGCCGCCGGGCTTCGGGGCTTCGGCCGCTGCTGGTGCGGACTCCTGTGCGGCATGGTCGGGCGGCTCTCGTTCGAATCGTTGCGCGTCCGCGATCACTTGCTCCACCACATCGCGGAGGCCGCCGGAATTCGCCTCCACGCGGTTGCCGCCCACGCCCGACGGTGGTTCGACGAGCGTCACAGCTTGCGGATCGACCGTGACCGGCGGGCGATACGTGACAAACTGCTGTTGAGCCACAGCCTCGTGTAGTTCGCGGATGAAATCATCCAACGACTCGGGTCGCTGGTCGGGAATCTTTTCGATGGCGTGGTGGATAACAGCCTCGACCGGCGGCGGCACCTGCACCCCCATGAAGGTGAACGAAGGGGGCTGGCCCGTCAGGTGTTTTCTCATAATCGCAGGCAGCGACGGCCCATTGAAGGGCACGCCACCCGCGAGCATCTGGTAGAGGATGATCCCCAAACTGTAAATGTCGGCCCGCTGATCCGGTTCTTCCTCCGACCACTGTTCGGGGGCCATGTAATAAGGCGAGCCGATGATTCCTGCGGTCTTAGCGACGACGAACGAGCCGAGCAGATCGCTGGACTTGATCTTGGCCAGACCGAAGTCGAGCACCTTGACGCCTTCGTCCGTCGGCACGCCTTCACGGATCATGATGTTCAGGGGCTTCAAATCGCGATGCACGATGCCGCGCCGGTGCGCCGCGCCGACGCCCGCCGCGATAGCCGCCATGATTTCCACCGCGCGCTCAAGCGGCAACTTCCCTTCCTTGATGATGAGGTCGTGCAGCGAGTAGCCTTTGATGAACTCCATGACCAGATACGGCAGTGCCCCGTCCACCACGCCGAAGTCTGTGACGGCTACAATGTTCCGGTGGCGGATAGCGGCGGCGGCCATTGCCTCCTGCCGGAAGCGCGTGACCAGCATCGGATCGTTGCCGACGAGGTTGGGCAGAATCACCTTGATGGCATGTTCCGTTTTCAGGAAGACGTGCCGGGCCTTGTACACCGCGCCCATGCCCCCTTGGCCGAGCCGCCGCTCAAGCTGGTAGCGGTTATCGAGCACGGGCGAGACCCCGATGGTAAATGACAGCGGCGCGTTATCATCGGCGCACCGGTCAGTCTCATCAGAGAAACAACGCTGGCAACTCGTACACTCTTTCATCGGCTAGTTAAGAGAATCTAAAGACAGCTATTCCAACACAAGCAACTTGGTATGAGGACGGACAGAGCTGTAACGGGCCAAAAACGGTTAATCGGTGTCAAAGTACGTGCGGAGACATCCGCGCAGCGGTTAAGCAGTCAGGCCCGTGCAGCGACTTGCGCGGTGCGCGGCAATAGACCGGACCGGCTGTAGGGAATATAAACAACTTTAGGCTTGATAGGCAAGACGGCCCGCGCAATTATCTACGCGCACCGCTGACGGCTGAACAAAAACGTCCGCATCGCTGAAATGATCTCGGTGGTAATTCCTTCCAGTAGCCGCACAAACCTTGCGTACGCGGTGGCGCACCGGGCCATGCGCGCAAGTTGAAACTCGACTTGTGCGCATGGCCCGGCGGCTCGCTTATTTGGCGGTGGCAGCGGTGACGGTATTGAGTGCGCGGCTGGCAATGAAGATGCCGGCGGAGTGTGAGCCGACGAGGATGCGATTTGGGTCGCGCTGATCGAAGGCGAGCGTCCAGACGCGCCGGCTCGGCAGATCAGGATCGATCCGCTTCCACGTCATGCCGGCATCGGCTGAATGAAAGACGCCGTTCCCTTCCTCGCGCTCGTAGGCGCTGCCGACGAACAACTCATCCGTGTTGGTTGGATTGATCAAGATCGCCGTGTAACTGCCGTAGGGCAAATTGCCGCCGCGCCGTTGCCAACGCTCGCCGCCGTCGTGTGAGAGCAGCAGTTGTTGTGTCGTCCCGACGTAGAGGTACGCGGGCCGCTGCGGGTCTTGCACGATGACATTGATCGGCGCGGCCGGCGTGATGCCTTCCACCTGCTGCCACGTCTGCCCGGCATCGCGCGAGACGAGCACGCCCGATTTCGACGTGCCGACCCAGACGGTCTGCGGCATCTGCGTGGAGGTCGAGACGCAGAGCGTGCGCGCGTCAAGGCCTGAGCCGAAGGGCAGCTTCGCCCAACCCTTCACGGGATCGGCGCTGCGATAGAGACCGTTGTTCGTCGCTGCGAGGACGACCGGCCCCGTCGCCTCATCCATGTAAGCGAGCGCGTTGATCGTCTCGGTCAGACCGATGGGCGCGGTCTGCATTCCTTGCGCGACGCCGAGCGTCTGCTTGCCGCCGCCAAGCCCGAGCGCGGTCAGCGTCGTCTCATCGAGTGTGCCCGTGACGGGCAGTTGCTTGTCGGTTTGAAACTTGCGCAACGCCGCGACCGTGCGCGGCCCCGCCACGCCATCGGGCGTGCCCACATCGTAGCCCGCGGCGGCGAGAGCAGTTTGCGCCTCTTTCATCTGCGCACGCTCGCTACTGCCAGTGCTGGCGCCGGGCGGCGCGGTCGGCTGCGCACTCGCGGCAGAGGCATTGCGCCGGGCAGCCGCACGCTTGCGCCCGGCGGTTTTGGCGCGGGGCTTGGTCGGCTGCGCCATCGGCGCGTCCACGCTGGGCGCGCCGATGGGTGCCCACGATGCGCCGCGATCAGTCGAGCGGTAAAGTCCCAGATTCGTGCCCAGATAGATGATGTTAGCGTCGTTCCGATCTTGCAACATCGCGTAAGTGATCAAGCGATCCGGCATGTTGCGTGTCGAAGGCTGCCACGTCTCGCCACTGTCATTACTGACGTAGAAGAAGCCGCCGCCGGTCGCGGTGTTGATGGTCGAAGCATAGATGCGGCCCGTCTGTTCCCGGTCGGCCAGAATGAAGTAAGCGCGCCGGCCCGAATAGCCTTGATTGCTCGGCACGAACGTCTTGCCGCTGTCGCGCGAGACCATGAGGCCGTAGTTGTTCGTGCCGATGTAGATCGTCTGCGGCGTATCAGGATGGACGGCGATGGCGTTGATCTCCAATTTGCGCGAGGTGGTGAGCATCCACGAATCGCCGCCGTTCAGTGTGCGCCAGAGGCCTTCGGTCGTGCCGGCATAGATGGCGTTCGGCTGCGCGGGGTTTTGCAATATGTCGCGCGTGCGCCGCGACTGCGACGGGATGCCCTGCACTTTGCGAAACAGCGTGCCCGCGTTCTTCGATTCGTAGATGCCGCTGCACGCGGACATAAAAAGATGGTCGGGGTTGCGCTGATCGATCTCGATAGCGAACACGTCTGAGTCGTCAATAATGCCGTCCTTGACCGGCTTCCACGTTTGCCCGCCGTCCTCAGTCTTCCACGGCAGATGCCATGTGCCGGCGTAGATGTGGGCGGGGTTGCGCGGATCGATGCCGACGGATTCCACGTCGCGAATTTCTGCGTAAGCGGCGGTCGGCAATTGCTCCCAAGTATCGCCCCCATCCTGCGAGCGGAAGACCCCGTGATGCGTGCCCGCGACGAGCGTGTTCGGATCAGACGACGCTTGCGTGAGCGCGAAGACTGATTCGGTTTTCAACTCGGTGGACTCGCGCCACGTCTGCCCGCCATCGGTCGTCTTAAAGAAGCCGCCCGGCTCTTTGTGTCTGTGCGCGGCGGCGTAGAGCGTGTTCGAGGCGCGTGGATCAGCGATCAGGTTGTCAATATAAAGACCCGGATGATTAAAGCTGGCCACCCGCTCCCAATGGGCCGCGCCATCGCGCGAGGTGTAAATCTGACCATCAATCGTGCCGAAGAAAAGATGCTGCGGGTCGTGCGGATCGATGGCGAGCGAGCGCACATCGCCGCCCATCGGGCCGGTGATCTCCCAATTGACGGGATTCGCTGCGGCGTCGGTGGTCGTGCCTACATGAACAGGTGCGGCCGTCGCGCGGCCCATGCGCAGAGCGTTGGGCACAAAGAGTGTTAAGGCAAGACATAAGAACAGAAATTTTCTCATCAACGGGGTATCCTCGTTTGCGCGTCACTGATGAATGCTGGCGAGCGGCTTAGGCGTTCGTGCCGCCCACCACCATATTGTTATTACTGGAAATATCGTTGGAGAGCAAGCCACACGATAGGATGCGGCAGGCTTTTGCGCCCGTTGTACATGAATTGTGAAACACAGAGCGGGCATTGTGCAGCACTGCTTTTGCTCTCATCACGATTAACGATTCACGTTATCCGAATGGCGACTCATGGACGCAAAACGACGCGGGCGATGTCTCGTTTGAAACATCGCCCGCGTGCGGTGTAGGTCGCGCCTTTAGCTGTTAGACGCGAGCGTTAAGTTAGAGAGCTACTCTTCGTCATCGTGGCCGCGCCGCCGGCCGCGGCGCGTGGCGCGGCGTGGCGC
>JANMAD010000244.1:0-9542 GCA_031359515.1 Acidobacteriota bacterium
GGACACGGATTCATCGCGGCGGCGAGCATGAATGACGCAGGAAACGTCAGCGACATCGCGGCGCGGCTGATCGTCACTTGCCCATCTTCGAGCGGCTGGCGCAGAACTTCGAGGACGCTACGATCAAACTCCGGCAACTCATCGAGAAACAGCACGCCGTGATGCGCGAGCGAGACTTCGCCGGGACGCGGCACTGCCCCGCCGCCGATGAGGCCCGCGTCGCTGATCGTGTGATGCGGCGAACGAAACGGCCGCTCGGTGACAAGCCCCGCACGCCCCGTGAGACCCGCGACCGAGTGAATTTTCGTTAGCTCAAGCGCGGCTTCAAATTCAAGCGGCGGCAGGATCGTCGGCAGCCGCTTGGCGAGCATCGTCTTGCCGGAACCGGGCGGGCCGATAAGTAGAATGTTATGTGCGCCAGCCGACGCGACTTCGAGCGCGCGTTTGGCGTGCTGTTGACCGCGCACTTCGCGGAAGTCAACGCCCGCGTGATTGGCGGGCGCGAGCAAGGCGGCCGGATCGACGCGCATCGGCATGGGCGGCGTCGGTGAGCTTAACGCCGCGAGCAGTTCGACCGCGCCGCGCAAGTCTGCGATTGGATAAACGTCAACGCCGTTCACGACCGCTGCCTCTTGCGCGTTCTCTTCGGGCAGAAGCAAGGTTTTAATCTTCGCATCGCGGGCGCGGATGGCGATGGATAGCGCGCCCTTGATCGCGCGCACACGCCCGTCGAGCGACAGTTCGCCGACCGTTAGCGTGTCGATTAAATGCTCGCGGTCGCCGAGATCGCCGTTCGCGCCGAGAATGCCGAGCGCGATGGGCAAGTCGAAGCTTGCGCCCTCTTTGCGCACGTCGGCGGGCGCGAGATTGATCGTCGTCTTGTGGAACGGGAAGAAAAAGGCGCTGTTGTTGATGGCGGCGCGGATGCGCTCGCGCGACTCGCGCACGGCGAGGTCGGGCAGTCCGACGATGGTCACGGACGAAGGATTGTCCGACTCGCCGCGCGCGGGCGTCAGATCAACTTCGATGTCCACGAGGTCGGCGTCAATGCCGTAGACGGCGGCGGACTGTGTGCGGAAGAGCATAGTCGTGAGGTTCGAGCGCGAACGGGTAAAGGCGCGGGCGAGGCGGTGCGCCGTGGTTGTGAGTAAAAGCGAGCGCGCTTTCAAGTTTGACTCGAAAGCGCGCTCGCTGTTTGCAGTTTGGCACGGGCACAGCGCGCCGTGATTGGGCCGACACTGCCGGACAGTTAATTAACGGCGACGACGGACCCGCTGCGGCGCGGCACTGGCCGGCGCGCTGCCGGACGATGGCACTTGAATCGTCTGATTGACGCTGAGCGGCGCATTGGCGGCGACACCGTTCAAGCGCGCCACTTCGTCGGCCGAAGTGTTATAGCGGGCAGCAATCTGCGCGACCGTCTCGCCAGCGCGGGCGCGCACGGTGATGAGATTGCTGCCGGTCGCCTGTTGCCCGAGGCGCACGGGCCGGATGGTGCGTTGCACCGTGTTCGCGGGCACGACGAGTTTGCTCATCGTCTTCAGATCAGCGCCGCCGTTCCAGAGTTGCAACTGCGCGATGCTCACGCCCGTCCGCTCGGCAATGGATTGCAAGTCTTCGCCGGGCGTGACCGAGATCACTTTCGCCGTCTCGCGTCGATCCGTCGGCACGCGCTTGAGCAGGGCGACGAACTGTTTGCCGCGCCCGGCGGGCACGCGCACGTTGTAGGCTTCGCCGCGCGGCGTGATGTCGCGCCGCAGTTCCGGGTTGATGCTGCGCAGAAATTCAACGCTCGTGTCCGTCATGCTGGCGATCAGTTGCAGGCTGGTCGCGTTCGGCACATTGACCACATCGTAAGCGAGCGGCGCATCGGGGCGGATGTTGTGGAAGCCGTACTTCTCAGGATTCTTGGCGATCAGGATCGTCGCCAGAATGTTCGGCACGTAGTTGCGCGTCTCCTGCGCGATGTATGGATAAGTCTGCCAGAAGTTGGCCGCGCCGGCGCGCGAGATGGCACGGTCAATGTTGCCCTCGCCCGTATTGTACGCGCCAATCGCCAATTCCCAGTTGCCGTTGTAGCGATTCGCGAGCCATTTCAGATACATGGCCGAGGCGCGCGTGGCTTTCTCAAAACCATTGCGCTCATCAACCCACGCGGTCTGGCGCAAA
Organism: Acidobacteriota bacterium; assembly: GCA_031359515.1. Classification (GTDB taxonomy): domain Bacteria; phylum Acidobacteriota; class Blastocatellia; order Pyrinomonadales; family Pyrinomonadaceae; genus QHXQ01. The sequence continues at coordinate 2,170 of JANMAD010000244.1, forward strand.
CCGAAGCGCGAGCCTGTGCCCGGTACGAATTGCCAGAGACCCGACGCAGCCGCCCACGACATCGCCGTCGGCCGCCACGCGCTCTCGACTTGGCCGAGCCAAGCGATGTCTTCGGGCACGCCGACCTCACGGAAAATCTTGCGCGCCATCGTCTGGTAGCGACCCGCCCGCCGCAAGCCCGACTCCATCGTCGCGCGCCCGCGCCCCTGATAGTAGTTGATGTATTGCTGGATCAGCGTATTGGAGTTGAACTTGAAATCAACCGCGCTCTTCGCCTCTTCCAACTCGGCCTGCTGCTCGGTGGTGACCGTTTTCTCCGATTCGGTCAACTCCAACTTGCTCAACTCGTCGAGCGGCGACGGCTCGAACTTCTGCTCGCGCAAGAATCCGGTCTGCGCCGGGACGGGCTGTTGCGCGTCACGCACGGGCAGGAACGTCGGATTGTTACTCGCGATCTGCTGCGCGCTGGCGACAACCTGCGCGGGCGCAACGGGCGAGGTCGGCACTTCCAAGCGGAAGACGCGCTCGACCAGTTGCAGGTAATAAGTTTGCAGACGCGGGTTGGCGCGCACATCCATGCCCGACTCAAGCAGCATATCAACCGCTTTGTCGAACTCGGCCCGTGCGGCCTCAGGGTTACGATCCTTGAGGTTCGCCTCGCCCTGTTTGTAATGCGCCTCGGCCCGCTCGATGATCTGCGCGACGACGCCGGCATCGCGCTCGATGTCGGTGGGCGTACTGCTGCGCAGAGACGATACGGATGGCTGAATCTGCGCGCGGACGGCCGCGGCCGATAGGGTCAGCGTTAAGCTGAAAGCTGTGCGAAGAATGAATGGGGGAAGGCTCGTTCTCATCAATCGTCAGTCTCCTTAAATTTCAGGCTGAAGCGAATCCACGATGGTGATCTTTAGTTTTAAGACCACACGAGCGGCATCCACTGAATAAACCGCGCGGGTGCGGCAAAGTTCCCTAAATCAAACGACGCTGCCAGAGGCTATGTCCGTACACGCCCCCGAATCGCGTCTGAACTGTCTCTTTACTTATCACACGGGCTAACGCGAGTCAACCTTATCTGTTTGAAAGAAAAGGCGAAGCGGTGGAGTATGCCAACTAAAAACCGCTTCTCGCATGCCTTAGTAAAGATGCCCGGCGGTGGCTTCGGGTTGCGCCAGACAGCGGGGATTTTGCCCGCTGAGCCTGCCCATGTTAATGCGAAGAAGTGGGCGCGGCGGGCGGCGGCGGCAAAGGCTTCGGGCGCGGCGTACCCGTCACGGGCGGCGGCCCGACGCGCTCTTTCAGCGCCTCTTGAAAGACCTGCCGGACATTGTCCACGAAGATAAACTGAATTTCACCAAACAACTCCTTCGGCACTTCATCCATGTCGCGCTGGTTCAGCGCGGGCAGGATGATCTTCGTCACCCGCGCACGCCGCGCCGCCAGCACCTTCTCTTTCACGCCGCCCACCGGCAGCACGTTCCCGCGCAGAGTAATCTCACCGGTCATTGCCACGTCCTTGCGCACCGGGCGTTGCGCCAACACAGAGACCATCGCCGTCGCCAACGTTATTCCGGCCGACGGCCCGTCCTTCGGGATCGCGCCTTCGGGGATGTGCAAATGCAGGTCGTAAATGTTGAAGTCGTCTTCGGGGATGCCAAGTTCGCGCGCACGCGCCTTCGCGTAAGAGTAAGCAGCTTGCGCCGACTCGCGCATCACTTCGCCCAACTGTCCCGTTAAGACCAGCACGCCTTTGCCCTTCACGCGCAACGCCTCGATGAACAGCACGTCGCCGCCGACCGGCGTCCATGCAAGACCCGTCGCCACGCCGATCTGATCCTTCTTCAAGACCTCGCCGGGCATGACCTTCGGCACGCCTAAAAACTCGTGCAGATTCTTCGGCGTGACGCGCACGATGCCCTCGTTGCCTTCCGCCACCCGCCGCGCCACCTTGCGACAGACCCGGCCGATCTCGCGCTCAAGTTGGCGCAAGCCCGCCTCCTGCGTGTACTGCTGAATGATCGCGGCAAGCGCCGGTTTCGAGATGCGCACATTCTTCTGCGTGACGCCGTTCTCTTCCAACTGCTTCGGCATGAGATGACGGCGCGCGATCTCCAACTTCTCTTCCTCCGTGTAACCGGCTAGCCGGATCACTTCCATGCGGTCGCGCAACGCAGGCTGGATCGTGTCGAGCACATTAGCGGTCGTCATAAACATCGCATTCGACAGATCGAACGTGACGCCGAGATAGTTGTCGCGGAAACTGTTGTTCTGCTCCGGGTCTAACACTTCGAGCAGAGCCGATGATGGATCGCCGCGAAAGTCCGCGCCGACTTTGTCGATCTCGTCGAGCATGATGAGCGGGTTGTTCGTGCCCGCTTGCTGCATGGCCTGTATGACGCGCCCCGGCATCGCGCCGACGTAGGTGCGCCGATGCCCGCGTATCTCCGCCTCGTCATGCAGGCCGCCGAGACTCAAGCGCACAAACTTGCGATCCAGTGCGCGGGCGATGGAGCGACCAAGCGAGGTCTTGCCCACGCCCGGCGGGCCGACGAGACAGAGGATCGATCCCTTCGGCTTCTCTTTCAGCTTGCGCACGGCGAGCGCTTCGACAATGCGCTCTTTAACTTTTTCCAGCCCGTAGTGATCCTCGTCGAGAATCTGTTGCGCCTTCTGTAGATCGAGATTGTCCACGGACACTTTCGACCACGGCAGGTCGGTCATGATCTCCAGCCAGTTGCGCAAGGTCGCTGTCTCGGCCGCGTCCGGGTGCATGCGCTCAAGCTTCTTGAGTTGCCTGAGCGCCTCTTCCTCGGCCGGTTTCGGCATCTGCACCGTCTCAATCTTCTCGCGGAACTGCGCTATCTCTTCGGCCAACTCGTTGCCCTCGCCCAACTCGGACTGAATGGCCTTCAACTGTTGCCGCAAAAAGAACTCACGTTGCGAGCGGTCAATGTCGGCGCGGGCCTGCGTGTTGATCTCCTGCTGCACGGTCAGGACTTCGATCTCTTTGTTCAGTAGCTCGTTCACGCGCCGCAAACGCACGGTCGTGTCCGCGATGTCTAAGACCGACTGCGCGTCTTCAACTTTCAACTCAAGATTCGACGCGGCCAAATCGGCCAGTCGCCCCGGCTCGTCGAGGCTCGTGACAATCGCCATCACTTCAGGCGAGATGTTCTTGCCCAGATTCGACGCGCGCTCCATCGAGCCGCGCACATTGCGCACAAGCGCCTCGACTTCGAGCGAACGCTCCGGCGCGGGCGGCTCTTGCACAACCGCGAGGCGGGCGCGCAAAAACCCGCCGGCCTCTTCCACCGCTTCGATGTTGGCGCGCGTCAACCCTTGCACGAGTATGCGCGTGCGCCCGTCGGGCAACTTCAGCATGCGCATGATGACCGCGACCGTGCCGACCTTATACAGGTCGTCGCCCGCCGGTTCTTCCTTATCGAGATCGCGCTGCGAGACGAGCAGGATCATACGGTTCTCGCCCAGCGCTTCGTCCACCGCGCGGATTGATTTTTCGCGCGAGACAAACAGCGGCACGATCATGAACGGATAGATAACAATGTCGCGCAACGGCAGCACCGGCAAAGACTCCGGCACTTGCAACTGCTGCTCGCCGCCCTCGGCCGCCTGCGCCAATTCTTCGTTGATAGTTGAAATTGAAGACATAACAATTAAGGGATGAAGGATGAGAGATGAAAGCTTGATCACTCAAGTTGAGCGTTTTCTTTTCATCCCTCATCCTTCATCCTTCATCCCTGCTCCTTTATCTCCACCTTGAATTCCGCGCCGCGCCGCTCCGCGAGTTTAGGTAGATGAACCGTTAGCAGTCCATCTTTCAACTCGGCGGACGCACCGCGCACGCGCACGGGCCAGCGCAGCGTGACCGTGCAACTGAAGCGGCCGTAACTGCGCTCTGAGCATAGATGCTTGACGCTGCCGCGTGGTGCGCGTCGTTTTTTCTGGCCCGCGAGCCGCAACTGCGTATTCGTCAGCGTCAACGCGATCTCTTCCGCGCGCACGCCCGGCAGTTCCACTAGCACATGCACGGCTTCGGCGCATTCGGCCAAGTCGAAGGCCGGCACCCAGACGCCGGGCGCGGGCGGCGCGCCATCTACGACGGCCGCTTGGAACACCGCGAGCATACGCGCCAGCCGCTCGCGCAGCCGCTCAAGCTCGATCTGCTTCAATCCGATTGTGCGCACAACCATCGCAGTTAACTCTAAACCAAAAGCGACGGACGACCTAACGGCCGGGGCCAACGCGCCCGCCCGCAGGTCGTCCGTCTCACAAGTCCGCCGCGTTAAGCCCGCTTCGTCGCCGCGCCGCCCGCCGTACGCGCACGCACGAGATGTTTCAACTCCTGCATGAACTCGGTCACGTCCTCGAATTCGAGATAGACGGAGGCGAAGCGCACGTAAGCGACCTTATCCAGTTCCTTCAAGCGGCGCATGATGATCTCGCCGACCTTGCTCGTCGGGCGTTCGCGCTCGGACGAATCCTGCACGTACTTTTCGACCGCGTTGACGATGCCATCCAACTTCGCCGACGGCACAGGCCGCTTCTCGCAGGCGCGCAGAATACCGGACATCACCTTGTTGCGGTCGAACGGCTCGCGCCGCCCGTCCTTCTTGACGACCATGTAGGGGATTTCATCGATCCGTTCGTAGGACGTAAAGCGGCGCTCGCACTTCAAGCACTCACGCCGTCGCCGGATCGCTTCGCCCTCGCGCGACTCGCGCGAGTCAACCACTTTGTCTTCCAGATAACCGCAGAAGGGACACTTCATAGCGACTCCATTTTAGGCAAAGGAAACGTTAGAGACTGATTAGAGAAACCCGTTAACTCGTGTTTGCCCCGGCTCGTTCAAGCCTTGACGCAGCTGCGCGCCGCAACGCCACGCGGAGCAGTTTCATCGTCTGCCCGCGCCTCTGTAATTGCGTCTCCGCGCACATCGGCGGCTTCCGCCGTGGCGAGGTCGCGCAAGCGCGCGAGACTCACGTCGCTGCGCAGGAAGTAGTACAACCCGAAAAAGAACGCGGGCGCGAACAGCACCAGATGCAGCACGATGGAGACCGACTTGGCTTTAGCTTCCGCGATACCTAAGAAAACCAAACCGGCCGCCGTCACCAGATGGAACGCGCCGGCCGCGCCGCCCGGTGTCGGCACAAGCGAACCGACCAACGCCCAGCCCAGCACGAACAATGTCTCGCTCAACCCGAACGGCAAGTGGAACGCACGCAGGACGAGGAAGTTCGTCGTGACGATAATCGTCCACAGCAACGCCGTCCAGCCGACGGTGGTGAGCAACGCACGCGCATCCGTCAGCACGCCAAGCGCCTGTGCGAGTTGCGCCAGCACACCTGTCACTAATTTGGCTGCGCGCTGTAGCAGTTGCGGCCAATGCGTCGCTCGATGTTCGATCCAACCTATAACCGCAGGCGCGTGGCGGCGAAATAACAGTAGCGCGATGACGACGCCGACCAGCGCGCCCAGCATCAGCACGCCCGCGCGCCGCACCAACACATAAGCCGCCGGGTCGCCATTCGGCGCGCGAAACCACAGCAGATTAAAGGCAAAGATCAAGACGACCGCCGCCGTATCGCAGATGCGCTCGACGCCCACGGTGACGAAGGCCGCGCCGGGTCGCACACGCCGGTCGCGCAACGACAGAAACGCCGGCCGCAAGATTTCGCCCGTACGCCCGACCGCGAAGATCGCGCCGAAGCCGACCGTCGTCGCCGCGAACAGATCGTTTAACCGGGCCGGGACGAGCGGCGTAAGCAGCACGCGCCAGCGCAGGGCGCGCACGACGAAGGTGGTGCAGATGATCAGCGTCGCCAACGCGATCAGCCACCAGTCCGCTTGCCCGACCTCGCGGCGCACTTCCCGCCACGGCAGGTCGTGCCCGAACCACCACAACGCCAGCGCCGCGAGCAGGCACAGGACGACGAATTTCAGATAGCGACGCAAAAATTTAAAGGCCTCTTTGGCAAGCAATCATTGGTCGGCGGCGACCGTATGGCGGGTCTTCTCTTGACCTCTAACGATGAACCGACCACAATATATTGTGCGGCTGGTCAAGGCTACAACATTCGCTATGCGGGCGCAACAGAGCAGTCGGCGATAGGCAGTGAACAGTTAGTAGTTCAATAGCCTATCTGCCGGGCATTAGCTAAGTTCATGAGCGAAGAACTATTGCCCGTGCCTTACTTGATGGCCTACTACCTACTGCCTTTTGCTTACTGCTTTTACGGGGAACTTTCGCGTTGTGCCCGTCGTTATGCCCGACGACATAAGAGTTCCCGGCCCGCCGGGAGCGGCCGGAGACGGAAAGGGCGCGCGTCGTGGGAGCTGCAACAGCGTTGACTGTCGGCAACGATGGAACGGAATTGATTCGCCGGTGTCGGGCTGGCGATGGCGCGGCGTGGGAGGAGATCGTCTCGCTCTACACGCGCCGGGTCTATAATCTCGCCTATCGCTTCACCTCCCGCGCGGACGCCGCCGAAGATTTGGCGCAGGAAGTTTTCATCCGCGTCTATCGCTCGCTCGAACAATACGATCCCAAACAGGGCGACTTGCAAAACTGGTTGATGCGGCTCGCGCGTAATCTGATCATAGATGATTATCGCCGCCGCCAACGCGCCCCGCAGGACACGCATGCCGAAGACATCGAGGGGCACACGTACCACCTGCGCGCCGCCGGCAACACGCCGCAGCGCGAGATGGAGCGACGCGAGTTGGGCGCGCAAGTGCAGGCCGCGATTGACAAGCTGCCACCGGACTTACGCACCTGTGTGATCCTGCGCGACCTGGAAGAGTTGAGCTATCAGGAGATCGTTGACCTGTTGAAGATACCGGAGGGCACGGTCAAGTCGCGCATCAATCGCGGGCGCATCGAGTTAGCGAAAATCTTACGCCGGATGCGCGTTATTGCCCTGAGTGATGTCTGATGTAGCGACGGTTTACGAGCAGGCTTGGGCGCTTGAGCGTAAAGGAAAACGGGCGAAGAGCAAAGAACATGTTAGAAGGGTGAAATGAGAGCTGATGATGCTGTGTGCTGAATTCGAAGATCGGTTGACTGATTATCTGGACGGCGCGCTCGCGGCCGACGCGCAACGCGCGATGGGCGAGCACGCGCTACGCTGCCCGGTCTGCCATGATCTGCTCGGCGAAGTTAAGAACACCATTCGCGTGTGCCGCACAGTCGTAGCCCCCGCGCCGTCGGTCGAGCTTGAAGCATCCATTCTCCTGCATACCGCGCCGGAGACGGTGATGAACTGCGAGGAGTTTGAAGATTATCTGACCGACTATCTCGACGGCTTCCTGCCTGCCACCCTCTATCATCGCTGGGAACGCCACGCCGCCCTCTGTCA
>JANMAD010000311.1:0-3203 GCA_031359515.1 Acidobacteriota bacterium
GGCGTCAAAGTCGCGCACGTCGAAGCGGGCCTGCGCAGCCGCGACCGCACGATGCCCGAAGAGATCAACCGCGTGCTGACGGATCAGATCGCCGATCTGTTGCTCACACCTTCGCCCGATGCCGACGAGAATCTGCTGGCCGAAGGCATTGCGCCCGCGCGTATACGCTTCGTCGGCAACGTGATGATCGATGCGCTCTACACGCATCTCGCCGCCGCCGCGCGTTCGCCCGTGCGCGCAGAGTTGGGCGTCAAGGGGCTTGACTACGCGGTCGTTACGCTGCACCGCCCGGCGAACGTGGATGATGCGGCCACGCTCACGCGCATCCTCGCTGCGCTCGCACAACTCAGCGCGCGGCTGCCCGTCGTCTTTCCCGTCCACCCGCGCACGCGCGCCCGGCTCAGCGAGTTCGGGTTGCTGGCAGACTTGCGCACGCGTGCGCCGCAACTGCGGCTCGTCGAGTCGCTCGGCTATCTGGATTTTTTGCGACTCTATAGCGGCGCGAAGCTGGTGCTAACGGACTCCGGCGGCTTGCAGGAGGAGACGACCGCGCTCGACATTCCCTGTCTCACGCTGCGCGCGAACACCGAGCGGCCCATCACCGTTAGCGCGGGCACGAACCGCGTCGTCGGCACAGACCCCGCGCGCATCGTCAGCGCCGCGCACGACGCGCTCGACCAGCCGCCCGCCAGTCGCCCGCCCCTCTGGGATGGTCAAGCCGCCGACCGCATCCTCAATGCGCTACAACAAGGAGTAGGCAGTAGGCAGTAAAAAGAAGGCCGCAGGTTGATGCGCCCTTGACAGTTCACGACGGGCGTATTCCACCAGCGGCCTTCTGCTTGTCCTTAACTGCCTACTGCCTACGGTAGCGCTTCGATGTTGATGAAGAAGCGATATGTGCCGCCCTGTTGGACGCCAAGCCGGAACTCGACGTTGATCGAGTTGTTGGGCGCGAGCGGTTGCGCGACGGTGATCGCGCCGACACCGAGCGAGGTGTTCAAGCCGCCGCCCTGCGGTTGCGCGATGGTGATCGTGCCCGTGCCTTGCTCTACCGTCAGTCCGCTCACCTGCACCGTCCCGCCGCCCGTGACCGGCACAGTGCTGCTATTCGAATTGAGCGCCCGCAGATCGGCTATGCCGGCCGGCGCAGGCTTCGTCGTAATGTCCACGATGCGGAAGCGCAGGCGCGTGATGCTCGTGCCCGTCGCATTGGTGAATTTGCGCCGGATGGTGAGCGTGCCGAGCGCGCCGTTCGTGACCGCCGTCTGATCGCGCACGCGGTTCGGCGCGGCAGTTGACGCCTGCTGCGGATCGATCAGCCCGCCCTTAACCTGCGCGTTGCGCTCGATGGGGCTGGTCGTGCTTTCAGGCCCCGGCGCGCCCAGGGTCGCTTGCACACCGCCGTAGCTGCCGCCATCAGGGGCGACGAATACGAAGTCGCTGGCGTTGTTGTCCGTGTCTTGTGCGCGTCCGCTCGTCAGTTTGCGCACGAAGCTGTAGTTGCCGTTATTCGCGCCGGGCGACGCGAGACCCGCGCCTTCGCGGTAGAGCGCATTGGGCTCGCCGCTGAAGCCGACCGCATCGAGGCGATGGGCGGCGTCGAGCGCGGCAGCATTGGAGGTATTGAAGAGGGCGATGCCGCCATCATCGGGAATGTCCGCGCCAAGCGCGAGGAAAGTATCGGCGTTGGCGTAGCTGAATAGGTTGTAGCCGTTGCCGTTGCCCGCCAGATAGTGACCGTGCGCAGGGATAGTCGTGCCGTTCGGGATAATGAACGAGGCGAGCGGCGGCGGCCCCGGCGTCGGCGACGGGCTGGGCGAGGGCATCGGCGTAGGCGCGACTCTTGCGGCCTGCACCAGCCAACCCGACGAGCCGTCCGTTACGTTCACAGTGATGGCACGATCAGTATTGTTCAGCACTTCGATTAACTCGTCAATCGCGCCGAATGCCTGCCCACGGAAGCGGAACTCGCTGATCAATATCTCGCCGGGATTAGGCGGCACGGTGCGGATGAAGTCAACGATGAAGTTGCCGTTGAAGGCCCGGTTGCCCGCCCCGCCGAAGGTGCGGCTGACGGGGACAAAGTTGAAACCCGTCTGTGTGGCGGTGACCGTGTAGGTGCTGCCTGCGGTCAGACCCGTGAACGCATACGTGCCCGTCCCGTCAGTGATTAGTTGTGCGGTAGCCGCGCCGCTCAGGCTAACGGTGACACCGGCAATCGGATTGCCATCAGGGTCGGTCACGCGCCCGGTGATAAAGCGTGTGGCATCGCTCGTGCCGGTGAAGACGAGCGTCTGGCCATTACGTAAGGTATTACTGCCGAAGCATTCAAATTCGGTGAACGTTGCGCCCGTCCCTTGTTGCACGCCGACCGTGGCCTCGCGGCCCGCACCGGGCACTGTGCCATAGACCACATCGAACCGATCCTGTCCTTCGTAGAGACGCAGTTCAAAGTCGAGACTGCCGGGCGCGTTGCCGATCAGCGAAGCCCGCCACTCGATATTGAAGATGCGGTTCGGCGCGCTGCCGCTAACCGAAGTGAAGATGCCTTCATTCGTGCCGCCGATAGTCAGATCAGCATGGTGTGCATAGATGGTGTAACTGTACGCGCTGATGGGCAGGCACGCGTCGAGCGGAAAGGTCGCGACGTTACTGGCGAACTGCGCGTTCCCGTTCGAGTTGACGTTGACGGCCGAGAACGGCGTGTCGTAGAGGGTGAAGGAGAAGGGCAGCGCGACCGTGGCGATGCAGTCATCGCCGGGCACGCCGCTCGGGCAATTGGTCACGGGCACTTGCGTCGTGCCGGGCACGAGCGCGCCGGTCGTCTCGGCGATCTGATAGTTCGTCGCCGCCGCTGGCGTCAAACTGGGCGCAAGCTTGCCATGCCGCTTGCTAACCTGCGCCATTTGCGCCGTCGGGTAGAGCATGCCCAGCGCGAGCGCCGCGATGAGCGCGAAGGAAAAGCGGACGAGAAAACGCATGTCGATCTCCTGAAATTGTTAAGCTTTACAGACTATGATGTGGAAACTGTCGGCTCATCGCCGCCTAGGACAAATAACGCCGACCACGTGTGCCGGGGGGTAAGCGGGAAGATAACAAGGCAACAAGCAAAAGGCAAACCGCAACAGGCAAAAGTGAAACGTGGCGGCAGCAGCGCCTGTCCCCTCCACGTTCATCCCTGATTTATTATGACCCGCTGCCGG
>JANMAD010000316.1:0-4292 GCA_031359515.1 Acidobacteriota bacterium
CCGTCTGATGTCTATGTCTCTTCAATCCGCAATGCGCAACCCGCATTCTGCAATCAGTCGGGTTTTGGTTTCAGGCATCGGCTATTCCAACATGAGCGACCTGTCGTTCGGTCGCGTGCTGTACGGGGAGATGGCCGCGATGAGTTGGCCCGATCACGTCCACGTCGAAGACCTCAACTTCGGCCCCGTCATGATCTATCAGTGGCTCGAAGAGTATCCCGTTAAATTCGACAAGGTCGTGCTGGTTAGTGCCGCCAATCGTGGACGCGCGCCGGGCACGCTGGAGGTGTATGCGTGGGACGGGGTGCTGCCCGACGAGGCTGGCATACAGGCGTGCATTGGCGAGGCAGTCACGGGCGTCCTCAGTTTGGAGAACCTGTTGATCGTGTGTAAGCATTTCGGCGTGCTTCCCCGTGACGTGACCATCATCGAGATCGAGCCGCAGAATGAGGATTACGGGTTGGAGTTTAGCCCCGTCGTCGCGGCCCGGATGAGCGACGCGATTGATCTCGTTAAGATTGAAGTGATGAAGGCGCAGCGCGGATGAGCGAGGCTGGAGTTCAGGAGTATGATGCGGATGAACTGCTCGGGCAGTTGAGTGCGCTCGCCTCAGAGCTTGAACAACACCCGGATACGGAGGCGCGCGAGAAAGCCCTCGACCTAGTGCAACTCATCCTCAAACTGCACGGCGAAGCGTTGCGCCGTATACTAGCGACTTTCGAGTCATTGCCGCTGAAGAGCGAGATTTATGCGCGGCTGCTGGACGACGATGTCATCCGCGCGCTACTGACCATCCACGATCTGCTGCCGGAAGAATTGGAAACGAGAGTGGCGAAGGCTTTGGAAGAACTTCGCCCCTTTTTAATCGCGCAAGGCTGCGACGTGAAGCTGCTGGGCGTGGAAGACGGTCGCGCACGCCTGCGTTTGATGCGCAACGGCAAAGGCGCTCCGCCGGTGGAGGCACTGAAACTGGAAATCGAAAAGGTACTCGACGTGGCCGCGCCCGATCTTTTAGGCATTGACATCGAGGGAATGGCCGAACAAATCGCGGCCACAGCCAAAGCCGCCGCGTTGTTGGGCGCGATGATCGCTCCGCCGCGAAGTGAAGCGGCAGCGCAGCCGGCCAAGTTGGTGCAGATCAAAAGACCGCGGCCCGACACGACGAACGTGCGCGGTACGTGGGTTTCCGTTGTCCGCGCGCTGGGGTTCGAGGACGGGCAGTTCAAGGTCGTCAGTTATGCCGAGATCAATCTGTTGATCTGTAAACTCGACGGTGAGTTCTATGCTTACCGCAACGCCTGCGCCGCCGATGGAGAACGCGCGCTCGACGACGCGCTGTTCGATAGTCCGATGCTCACCTGTACTTGCCACGGGTACAGTTATAACTTGAGGCGCGCGGGCGCTTGCGTGGAGAGACCAGAACTGCGGCTTCAGTCCCTGCCGTCGAAGGTCGAAGACGACAAGGTGAAGGTGGCTCTTTAACGGGGTGAGGTATTATGCCGGAGCGGGATAGACATAACGGTGGTGATCCTGTTGATAGCGTCTACTGGCGCGACGAAATCTTGCAGGTGATGTACTGGATGGCGGGCGAGGGCTTCGGGCAGGAGTTCACCCGCGCCGACCTGCGCAAGTTCCTTAGCATCGGTGATGATGTGCTGGCGGACAACCTTGAGCAGATGGTCTCTACGGGGCTGCTCGAACGGGTCGGCAGCGACAAGTACGCCTTGACCGCGCAGGGAAAACGAGAAGGCGGTCGCCGGTTCGCAGACGAGTTCGAGGAAATGCTCAAGCCGGGCCACTTCGAGTGCGACGAGCCGGACTGCGACTGCCACGACCCCGACTCAATCGAGGGCGCGTGCAAACATTTCTCGCTTGCGCATGAGCCGCACTCGAATGCGGTGAATTGATAAGCTGCCGCGCTTTCGGCGTGCGACAGGTGGGAGTCATAAATGGGATTGCCGGTGCTAAGCGTGCCCGAAGAGAATGCGTGCGGATGCGTAGACCGCGCCGCCGCCGGGCACGAGTGCATCTGCTCCACGACCGGGCTTGTGCAGATCATCGGGCGCAAGTACGCGCTGCGCCTGCTCTTTCTGATCGGGGAGCGTGAGGTCATGCGCTTCGGCGACCTGCGGAGCGAAATGGACGACATGAGTTCTTCGACCCTTACTATCAGGCTCGCCGAACTTGAAGGCGCGGGGCTCGTCCGCCGGCAGGAGTTTGACGAAATACCGCCACGCGTTGAATACAGGCTGACAAAGGAGGGCGTGGGTATGCGCAAAAGCCTCTTCGCGCTCTCGCGGTTCGCCGCACGCAAGTAGCCGGCAGTGTCGGGCTATTGCAAGCGCGGATCGAGCGCGTCCCGCAGGCCGTCGCCGAGCAGGTTGCACGCCATAACGGCGAAGCTGATCACCAAGCCCGGATAGATCATCAGTTGCGGCGCACTACGCAGGAATGGTCGCCCGTCGTTGAGCATCGCGCCCCATTCCGGCGTCGGTGGCTGCACGCCGAGACCGAGAAAGTTGAGACCGGAGATGACTAGCAGCATGCTGCCCAGCTCCAACGTAGCGAGCACGATGACGGGCGGCAGCACATGCGGGAGCACGTGGCGGATGATGATCCGGGCCGGCGATGCGCCCAACGCCCGCGCCGCTTCGACGAACGGACGCTCGCGCAGCGAGAGCACCAGCCCGCGCACGACGCGCGCGTAAGACGCCCACCACACGCTCGCCACGCCGATCAGCACGCTGCCCAAGCCGACGCCGATGAAACCCGTGATCGCCAACGCCAGCACGAGCAGCGGAAAGGCGAGCAGCAAGTCCACCACGCGCATGATCGCCATATCCACCCAGCCGCCCGCATAGCCCGCCAACGCTCCTACGCTCACGCCGATCACTAACACCAGTAGAGACGCCGCGCCCGCGGACGCCAGCGATAGACGCGCGCCGTAAAGCAGCCGGCTCAGCAGACATCGGCCGAGATTGTCCGTGCCGAGTGGGAACGTGAGGTTGGGCGACGCGAGTCGCTCGTAAGGGTGCTGTGCCGATGGGTCATGCGGCGCAAGGAGCGGCGCGGCGAGTGCTAGCGCCACGAGCAGCAGGATGCCGACGAGACCCGCGAGCGCCGCCCGGTCGCGCGTCAGGCGACGAAGAACACTCCGCCGGTCGGCGGCGGGCCACGTGGCTGGCACAGCCCCGCCACCAGCCGCCGCGAACAACTCGCGCGCCCGCACATTCGTTAAAGCATCACGCTCGCCGCTCACGTGCGCGCCTGCCTCTCCCGTGCGAGCCGGATGCGCGGGTCGAGCCACAGATAGGAAAGATCGGCGACTAGGTTGAGTAGGGTGAAGACCACACCCATGAAAAGCACGAAGCCCTGAATCATCGGGTAGTCGCGGTCGTAGATCGAGTTCACTAACAAATTGCCGATGCCGGGCCACGCGAAGATTCCTTCCACGATCACCGCGCCGCCCAACAGATGACCGAAGGTGATAACTGTGACGGTCAGCACGGGTATGAGCGCGCTCTTCAGCGCGTGCCGCCGGATGATGGCCCACTCACCGAGTCCTTTCGCCCGCGCCGTGCGGATGAAATCTTCGCCTAGCACTTCGAGCAGACTCGCGCGCGTCAGGCGCGCGAGCGTCGCCGCCGCGCCGAGTCCTAGTGTCAGCGCGGGCAACACCGCCGCGCCCGTCCCGTCGCGCCCCGCCACCGGCAGCCAGCCTGCGCCGAGGGCGAAGACGAGGATCAACAGGTAAGCGAGCCAGTAGTTAGGCACCGAAGCACCCACAAGCGAGCCGACCCGTGCTGCGTGATCGACCCAAGAGCCGCGCCGCACCGCCGCAAGCACGCCGAGCGGCAGGGCGATGACGAGCGCGATAGCGAGCGCGACGAGCGCGATCTGGAGCGTCGCCGGAAAGTGCGCGGCCAACTCTTTGAGCACAGGCTCTCTGGTGCGGTACGAGCGACCGAGATCGCCCTGCGCCGCCGCCGCGAGCCAACGCGCGTAACGCACGGGCACGGGCGCATCGAGATGGTATGCGTGGCGGATGGCCGCGATCTGCTCCTCGGTCGGCGGCGCGTCCGAGAGGCGGCGGGCGAGCACCGTCGCCGGATCGCCCGGCGCGAGATTGCTCAGCGCGAACGCGAGCACGGAGATGCCGAGCCAGAGCGGGCCGAGCAAGAGGATGCGAATGAGTAAGTAGCGTTTCATCGCGCGACGGAGATCGTATCCCAACGCTGATGCAAGAGCGACGGGTGGGGCGTGAAGCCACGCACGCTGTCGCGCATCGCGTA
>JANMAD010000328.1:0-16529 GCA_031359515.1 Acidobacteriota bacterium
ACGCATCTTAAATGTTAAGAACCTTGAGCATGTAGCTTTCATCCCAACCGGCTTTGAGCCGTTTGCTCTTGACGCCGAGCTTACAACTGCGCTCTTGCTTCAAGAGATTCACAGCGATGTGTCGCAACGTCGCCAAGTTCTCAGGCGCATGACCTGTCCGCGTTCGACATGCGTCTTCGCGAACCGCCACATCCAAGACCCAGTGCAACGAGTTCTCCACCTGCCAATGCCCGCGCACTGCACGCAACGCTTGCTTGGCATCGGCGGGCAGACTGCTGATGAAGTATCTGCGCTCGACACTCGCCGCCTGACCTAACACCTCGCGCTCGGCCTCGACCATGATGAAGGAGCGCAAGCCCGCCCACTCAGCTTTCTCTGTGAACCACTCAGTGTCTTCCGGCACCCAGCACTTTCTCTCTTCGAGGCGCCCGTGATCCTTCTCCAACGTCGCGCAGTAGTCGTACTCCGAATCTTTGAAGCCGGTCTGTGCAGCCCACGCAAAATATTCCGCCACTTCCTCATGCAAGACGCGGTGGTTACCTTTCAAACTGAGCACATAAGCAGCTTTCTGCTTGATAATCTGCGCGGCGATCTCAGTCTGACAGCCCATCGCGTCAATGGTCACGATACAGCCTTTGATCTCTAACAATTCCAAGAGCAGCGGGATCGCCGTGATCTCATTCGACTTCGCCTCAGTCTTCAACTGCCCGAGCACTAGGCGCTGCTCCGCGGCCCACGCACTAACCATCCGCAAGCCTTCTTTGCCGTCCGGGCTACGTGCACCGCGCACCGCCTTGCCGTCAATGGCGATGACCTCGCCGTCAGTCAGATGAGTCACAGAGCGTATCCACTCCAGAAACGCCGCCTGAAACTTCTTCGGATTAAGCCGCAGAAAGACGCGGCGAAAAGTGTCGTGCGAGGGAATCCCGTTGGGCAAGGTCAGGAACTTCTTGAACCAACTCTCTTTGGCTTGTCCGAACTCTGCGATCTCTTCCCACGTCTCGGCGGCGCAGATGCTGGCGCACACGGCAATGACCAGAATATCGACTAACTGGTGAAGTCTCGTGCGCTCGCGGCGCGGGTCTGGAACTTGCCCTAAAGTATCAAACAACGAAAGTGATGGGTTCTCGCTCATCGTGCCATTCTCCTTCGCGGTGCCTCGGATAGTCAGGAGAATGCCACAACTCGCTTACTTGAGAAATTTAAGATGCGTTCGCCCTATCCTAGATAGCGCGTGTACTTGACAGGTATAGGAATCGCCTGTTAAATTACGCGGTCTTTTCAATAGCTTGAATATAGAAGCGGGGGAATTTTGAGTCATTCTGGAAGCTACCTTTTCACCTCTGAATCTGTCACTGAGGGACATCCGGATAAAATCGCAGACCAGATCTCTGATGCTATTCTTGATGAAGTTCTAAGCCAAGAAGAATCTGGTCGTGTCGCATGTGAAACTCTAGTTACCACTGGACTGGTTGTTATTGCTGGGGAGATAACCACCAACGCCCATGTTGAATTTTCACAAGTGGCACGTGAAACCATTAGAGAGATAGGTTACACACGGGCAAAGTATGGTTTTGATTGTGATACTTGCAGTGTGCTAACGGCAATAGGTCGTCAATCCCCTGATATCGCGATGGGCGTCGACACTGGGGGGGCAGGCGATCAGGGCTTGATGTTCGGTTTCGCTTGTAACGAGACGGCGGAATTAATGCCGTTACCTATACAACTAGCACATAAGCTTGCGCAACGCTTGGCTGAGGTGCGGCACAGCGGCACTCTTCCTTTTCTCAGACCTGACGGGAAATCGCAGGTTACAATTGAATACAGAGATGGCCGCCCCTATAGAGTAGACGCGGTGGTAATCTCCACACAACATGATGCTCAGGTTGATAATCAGACGCTTCGTGAGGAGATTACAAAACACGTAATTGAGCATGTGGTCTCACCCGAATTGCGCGATCAAAGAACAAAGTATCACATTAATCCAACAGGACGTTTTGTTATTGGTGGCCCGCAAGGTGATGCAGGGCTGACTGGACGTAAGATTATCGTGGATACATATGGCGGGTATGCACCTCATGGAGGGGGAGCATTCTCTGGCAAAGACCCAACTAAAGTTGATCGCTCAGCAGCATATATGGCACGCTATATAGCTAAAAACATCGTTGCGGCCGGGTTGGCTGATCGCTGCCTGGTGCAACTTGCTTATGCAATTGGCGTAGCTGATCCTGTCTCCGTCCTAATTGAGACAGGCGGAACGGGCAGGCTCGCCGAAGATAGGTTGGCAACTCTCGTTCGTGAGCATTTCAAATTGACCCCGCATGGCATTATTCAAGACCTTAAGCTGCGCAGGCCAATCTATAAACAGACAGCGGCTTACGGGCATTTTGGCCGTATGCTTGAAGGTTTCACATGGGAACAGATTGACAGATCTGAGGCACTGCGTGCAGCTGCCGGGATCTGAGGAAAACTTCTATTGGGAAAGGATATTCATAGATGAGTGCCACTAGTACTGTTGGTTTTGATGTTAAGGACTTAGCACTTGCGCCTGAGGGGAAAAGGCGTATTGAATGGGCAGAGCGAGAAATGCCTGTCCTCCGGCTAATCAGGGAACGGTTCGCCTCTGAGCAACCATTACGTGGTATGCGCCTAGCTGCCTGCGCACATGTGACAACAGAGACGGCAAACTTGGTCTGCACGCTACAAGCCGCAGGGGCTGAAACTGTTCTAATTGCGTCGAATCCCCTCTCAACCCAAGATGACGTGGCGGCTTCGCTGGTTGCGGATTTTTCCGTGCCGGTCTATGCCATTAAAGGTGAAACAACGGACACTTATCTACGGCACGTTAATATCGCCCTTGATTTTCATCCGCAACTCATAATTGACGACGGCTCGGATGTGGTCGCTACTTTACTCAAAGAGCGGCACACGCAGGCTAGTGAGGTTTTGGGCACTACCGAAGAGACGACCACAGGCATCGTCCGCCTACAAGCAATGGAGCGTGCAGGGGTGTTACCCTTCCCGGCTATGGCTGTAAATAACGCGCAGACAAAGCATTTCTTTGATAATCGATATGGTACGGGCCAGTCGACCATTGATGGCATCGTGCGTGCGACTAACATATTACTGGCTGGCCGCACGTTGGTCGTGATCGGTTACGGTTGGTGTGGCAAAGGAGTTGCGATGCGCGCACGTGGGATGGGCGCAAACGTGATTATCACCGAGGTCAATCCGATTAAGGCTATTGAGGCAGTCATGGACGGCTTCCGCATCATGCCAATGGCAGAGGCCGCATCCTTGGGGGATATATTTGTGACCGTTACAGGCAACAGGCATGTGATAGATGCACCACACTTCGGGCTTATGAAGGACGGTGCGATTGTGTGTAACAGCGGACATTTCGATCTTGAGATTAATTTGGAGGCGCTGCGCGAATTGTCGGCACCAGTCGCACAGCTACGCCCGTTTGTTGAGGAGTACAAACTTAGCCAGACAGGACGCCGTGTGATTGTGCTAGGAGAGGGACGTTTGATTAACTTGGCAGCGGCTGAGGGACACCCGGCCAGCGTGATGGATATGAGCTTCGCCAATCAGGCGTTGTCTGTAGAGTATCTGGTCAAACAGAAAGGACAGTTACGTCCGGGTGTGCACTTGTTACCTGAAGAGGTCGATACCGAGATCGCAGGCTTAAAGCTACGCTCGCTTGGACTTGCAATAGACAGTTTGACATCTGAACAAGTGGAATATCAATCCAGTTGGGAGACAGGGACATAGGAGCGGACACGCCGTTGTCTCAACAATAGAAGCTAGCTCAAAGTAGCAGCTTAAGTACGTGTGCGTGAGAACAGATATGCACCTACTGCTGTAAATATCAATAATGGAGTCCATGCCGCAATTGTCGGCGGGAGTAGATTGTACAGGCTCAACTGCTGAAAGCCGCTCACACTACCCCAGAAAACTAACCCCACACCTACTGCCAGACCTAAGGCTGCCAATGCTGTGCGCCGGCCAAAGGCGAGCGCTAACGGCAGACCCAACAAAGTCATAACAAGGGGTGCGAACGGGTCGGAACGGCGACGTGCCATTGCGGATTCATAAACCCGCGCCTCTAAGCCGTTTCGCGCCTTAAGCGCCGCAGCATAGCGCTTTAAGCTATCCGTATTAAGCTCGGCCGGCTTATTAAGCACTGGCTTAAACATCTGCGTCGGTGCTGGCTCTACCAATTCAATTGCAACTGGCGGACGAGGGGCAATGGCTGTAGGCTCCTCCTGCCCTGCCCGGTTGAGGTCGAGCAGTTGCGGTTGCTCAATCCTTAATCCGTGTTCCACTGACCAACTACCGCGAACCCCTGTAATAATGCGTTGCACATGTATTCCCTTAGCATCTAGCTCGAAGATGATCGGCATGCCCAGAGTACCTGAAGCATCTTCATAGTAATAGGAATAAATGCGTTGCGTCTGCGGAGAGGTTAGCCATAGGCGTCCGATAGTTGTCAAGGCTTGTGGTGCTATACCGCGAATTTGCGAGCGCAATGCGTCCTGTCGCCTGTTAGCTGCTGGGAGGAGGTGTTCCTGCGTTAGCCAAATCCCACCGCCAATCAGCGCGGCAAAGAGTAAACTCGGGAGGGCTAGGCGATATGTACTCTGCCCTGCTGCCCACCACGCCACAGACTCACTGCGCCGGGCCAGCAGCGCATAGGAGACCAATACAGATATCAACGCGGCCACAGGCGCGAGACTCGTGCTAGCCAGAGGGGTCAGGAAAAAAAGGTAGCGGGCCAGGAGCCAGACTTTAGCGGCTGTCGTGAACCGGAGCAATTCGAACAGGGTAAAGATCAAGAAAATGCTGATGAGTGTCAACTGCGCCAGGACAAAATTGCCCGCCAACGCACGCAATACGCTCTGATCGAGCAAGCCTAATAGTCCATAGCGCCGGCTACTTTGAGCCAAACGGCTGGCAACCTGCAAACCAAGTGTAGATATTGCGGTAGTTTTCACCCTCCCCCCCCCCGCACGCCGTCGCTCACCCAGAAGGAGCAATCCGCCGACTGTTGCAGACAGTGCGCTTGCGAGCCAAGGGCCCAATTGGGGAGCGATCTTGCCGCTACGTCCGAGTTGCTCCCCAGCCAAGAGCAGCAGGTAGTAAGCCACCATAGCAGCAAGTGAAAGTAGCACCCCCAGTCCGCGCCCGCCCCGTCGTACGCGGACACCTAATCCAGCACCCAACAGTGCTAGCGCTAGCGGTGCGCAGCAGATGGCGAGGCGCTTGTGCATGACGAGCAGCACTCTCTGCCGTTCTCCACTAGGTGCCGTCTGACTCCGGGACATGAGGTCTGACCATCTCATTTCGTCAGGTTCCGACGGCGCAGCTTGCAGTTTTCTTATTAAGGCGTCTCGACCCGTATCTAAACGTACGCGCAATTGCCCTGAACGTTCCGTGACGATCTGTCCCGTATTTAGCCTCTCTCCTGCCCCACTTATCGGCAGTGTTGTCACCACAGCATCGCTAAGCAGCAACTCGGACTGCGCGCCTGATGTGTCGATTCGCCCAACTCGGGCCGTAACGATGCGGGTCGGTTCCGTACCTTCCTGCCAATGTATGAACACACGTCCCCATTGTCCGTGGATCAGGTCGCCTTCGCGCACATAGATCACCTTGCCCGGCAACTCCGTATTGAAAGTATTAGGCTCGACCGGTGATTCCAGCCTATAGAGCGCCGCGCGCACGGCCGTTTGCCGCAATTGCTGTGCTGACTCAGGCGCAAGTGACAGTCCGTCGTAAAGCGCCAGCCCCGTCGCTAATATACCGATAAGCATGACCGGCGCAACGATCCGTAAGTTCCCTACTCCGGCAGCTTTCATCGCGACCAATTCACTATCACTACCTAACCGGCCAAAGCCGGTAGCTGTGCCAATGAGAACAGCCATAGGCAGCGTGAATAAGAGTATATTAGGTAATAGCTCCAGCAGTACGTCTATGGTTAATGTCAAGGGTGTGCGCGTGTTGCCCAGTATTTCCGCGAAGCGCGTCGCCTGTTGCGCGAGCAACATTGTCGTCAGTAGTAGTAGTGCCAAGCCCAGATAGGGGAGGATGGCTGTTGCGACATATCTTTCGATGAGTCTATTACTAAGACGCATATGACGATAAGCTAATGCAGACGCACGCAGGGCGGAGTTATTTGTGCTGCGTTGGTTTTAACGTTTAGCTTGTAATGCGCGCTCCCCACGCGGCGGACGTTCTAACGCGCGTGCGATCAACAGACGCGTCATTTGGACTACGTCCTGCAGATCTGCGGCCGTTGCCGTGCATACAGCCGACAGCCACCTAGATGGGGGCATGCCTAATGCATCTTGCATAAATGTATGGGCCGTAGCAGACAGCTTTAAACCAGCACCTTGTGCGCAACTCAGGCACTGAAGCGTATTGCCGGGGCCGAAGAAGGTGGGGCCGCCGAGTGTCCGGCGACAAGTGGCACAGACGCGTATATCCGGCAGAAATCCGGCCAACTTGAGCAGCCAAATTTCAAAATAGAGCGTGAGGTCAAGAACTTTGGCTGGTGTCTCTTCGACAGCGCGTAGACAGGCTGTGACTAGACGGAAGAGTTTCTCCTCCGGCTGCTGCGGTGGCATAAACTCTATCAACAGTCCGCTGAGGTAATCAAGCGCGGACACCAGTCCGGCATCGCGCGTTAGGTGGAAATATGAATGGATGATCTCAGCATCTCTGATGGAGACTAACTCCCGTCCTTCTTTTTCGTGGTAATCAAGCGATATTAAGGTAAACAGTTCGAGGCTGGCCCCGAATCGGCTTTTCATTTTCGTGGCCCCGCGTGCGACGGCGCGTAGCACACCTGCCTGTCGCGTTAACAGAACAACGATCTTATCTGCCTCCGCCAACTTATAAGTGCGTAAGACAAAGGCATCGGTGCGATTTAGCCCAATCAAAGTATCAGTCCTGAAGTTTCTTAAAAATGGGAGCGTTGTTTTGTAGTTTTTATTATCGGACGGGAAGTGCTAAAGAGGCAGCCAATACAACAACCAACCCAGCAACAACCCGATGCCGATGAACTCGCAGAAGATTTTGCCCCCATAAAAGAATCGCGTGCGCGCTGTCTCGCGACCTGTGACGCCGAAGACAATCGAAACGGTTAGCGCGAAGACCAACATCAAAAGGAAATGTCTCATACCTTCCTACCTACCCCCAAATCAAAAGTATCCAAGGTCAATAAATAATTGAGCAACCCAGCTACCATCAGGAATATATTGCCGTATTCCGCAGTCGCACGGCTGGCTTGATCAATCAGTCCGATACCACCCCATGAACTTGCAAGATACAACAAACCGCTGCCGAGATCACACAGACCAAAGACATAAGCCAACAAGCCTGCATCGGCTACATTATGCAATCCATAAAGATGTCCACCTAGTAATAGCCCGCTGCCAAATAAGAAATATATCATGCCGCCTAATACAAGTCCGCGTTTAACTCGACCAAGGAAAAGATACCCGCTACCGGGCAGAACCCAAGCCAACAATCCTGCCAACCATGCACGTCCACTAACCTTCTCCATATTCATCGCAACATCTACAGCCATCTCTTTCCTCCACAGTATCGGTTGCTACTCTATCTTATCAGACGCAGCGGCGGCTATTTCATTCATCTCTGCGATTATTTGATAGTAGCCTCCATATGCGCAAGGTTTACATAAAGCCCCTTCGCCATCGTCGCTTACTTCACGACCATCGTTTATCCCTTCCCCACAGCGAATGCAAGTGACACGCACGCGTGGCCGCCCTGGCTCATCTAATTCTCCATATGCAACAGACACACGCATAACTTTAAAAAGTTCGCTGTCATCAGCCTCTCTATAAGCGCACATCTGGCGCTCCTTCCTGCTCTCGATTCCACTATAACGCTCGTCGGCCAGTGCCCGCGCGCTATCAAGCGCTAGAATACGCACAGCCTGCCTCGTCTCCGTGTGCAAAAAGGTCGCCGCAACCTTGCCATAATCGTAAAATTTCAGACTACGTCGGCCCAGACGCACACCTGTCACGGCGCTTACCGCATCGGTCATACACCGATCTATCTCAACCCAAACGATTAATCTTTTACGATCTGCCCCTTGCGGATCGCTCAATCCAAGCAGACTACAGCCGAGTACGGCTATACGCGCACCTAAGACTTGCCCCGGACATATATGTCCGTGCTGCCGTTCACACGCCAAAAGTAATTCTGTCAAACTTTGCATAATATCGATGCTAAAGTCATACTTGAAGAGTCGGCGCAACGACCAACTTAAAGCAATTCGTTAACATAGAGACATGCTCGTTCAGTTCTAATTCAAACTCGGGTTAATATAGTAGGTAGCGCTCCCGCTTTGCCGAAAACTCACGTAACGGCTCAGTCCACGCTGCACTGATCGTGTCCAGAGAGTCCCCCCGTTCAATAGCTTGGCGTAAACGCCCCGTCCCAGCGATCACGTCGAACGGGTTGTTATCGTAGACGTACTCATAGGGTGGCTCTTTCCATCGGAAATCCTCCCCATATAACGCATGCGCTGTCTGTACCAGCGCGACTCCGGCCGCTACCGGCTCAAATATCTCACGGTCAGTCACATGGAGTTGCACACCGCCGCAGGTACGTCCGCTGTGCTTCTGAAAGGTCGGCTGAAAATTGCACGGGCGAAAGTAAACGCCCGACAGGCCGTAGGACGCGAGCGTGCGCGCGAACGTGGCCGCCTCTATATAAGGCGCGCCGTTCAATTCAAACGGACGTGTTGTGCCGCGCCCTTCTGAGAGTTGCGTGCCTTCAACATGCACAGTGCCCGGAAAGACCGTCGCCGCATCGAGCGTGGGCATATTGGGCGAGGGTAACACCCAAGGCGCGTCTGTCTGGTCAAACCATTGCTCGCGGGCCCATCCCTCCATCGGCACTAACTCTAATTCACAGGCTAAGTCCCATTCGCCACGAAACATGCCGGCCAACTCGCAGATAGTCATTCCGTGCCGCGTTGCTAGCGGGAACTGCCCCACGAAAGAAGCATATTCCGGCTCAAGTACCGTCCCCGCCAACTTCACCCCGCCGATAGGGTTGGGCCGATCACAGACTATCACTTTCTTCCCGTAACGCGCCGCCGCACGCATACAATTCGCCACCGTGTAGATAAATGTATAGATGCGGCAGCCCACATCTTGCAGGTCGCAGACCAGCACATCCACATCCTTCAACATCTCCTCAGTTGGCTCTCGCGTCTCGCTGTACAGCGAATAGACGGGGATGCCCGTCTCCCTATCGATCATGTGCGGCGTCTCGATCATATTGTCCTGCACATCGCCGCGTATGCCATGTTGCGGCCCGAAGAGGGCGGTCAGCTTACAGGTACGCTCAGCGCTGAATAGGTCGGCGGCATGCTGTAGGGAATGATCTACTGAAGCTTGATTACAAACTAGCCCAACCCGTGTGCCACGTATGAGTTCCACCCTATCACTTAAGAGTTTCTCTAAACCCAGTGTAGTGCGCCGACCGGTACGCCCACCCGGTCTTGTGCTCATTTGAGATGTGGCTGAAGACCCAATTTCGCCCGGCCCTGTAGCCGGCAAATCGGCCACTTCGGCTCTGACAGCAGCAAGGCTCAGCCCATACTCGAACAAAATCTCGGCGGCCATCGAACGTTCTTCGCGCAACAGCCCCAACAGCAGATGCTCCGTGCCGATGTGCCGGTGCTGCAACCGATCACTCTCTTCGTGCGCATATGCCAACACCCGCTTCGTCTCCGGGGCCAGCGGCAACTCCACGCTCGTCGATATCTTTTCGCGCAACGGCGCTCGCCCCTCGATCTCTTTGCGGATCGATTCGAGCGAGGCTTGCGCCCGGGCCAGAAACCGTGCGGTCAGCGTCTTGTCTTCCCGCATCAGCCCCAGCAGCAGATGCTCCGGCTCAATCGCGGGCGCACCGAACTGCGAGGCTTCATAACGGGCCAAGAAGATCGTGCGGCGGGCTTTTTCCGTGTAGCGTTCGAACATTAGACACACATAAAAAGCGTGGGCATCATGCCCCTTCCACTAAAGCTCATAACACCGAACCGCCATTCACACTCAACACCTCCCCGGTAATGTGTCGGGCCCACTCGCTGCATAAGAACAGCGTGGGCCACGCCACATCATCGGCTGATGCCACCCGACCCAGCGGGATTGAGCGCTCTATCTCTGCTCGCCGCACTGCATCGGCGAAGACTGCTGCTGTCATCTCTGTGTCCACCCAACCGGGCGCGACTGCGTTGACCGTGATGCCCGCCGGCGCAAGTTCCGCCGCCAGTGACTTGGTGAAAGCTATCTGGCCGCCTTTAGCTGCGGCGTAATTGGAGTAGAAAGCTTCGCCGCGTTGGCCTGCGGTTGAACTGATGCAGACGATGCGCCCCCGCTGTCCGCGCTTTAGGATTGGTACCGCCGCGCGGCAGATCGCCCAAGTGCCCTTTAGATTAGTGTCAAGCACCTTATCCCACAGTCCCTCATCCATTTCTTCGACCGCTGTGCCCTCCCAGACACCCGCGTTACAGATCAGTATGTCCAAGCGGCCGAACCGTGCGACGACCGCGCGCACTAATGCTTCTGCCTCTGCCGTCTGGCGCACATCTGCGCGTAGCGCCACAGCCTCTACCCCGTAACCTTTAGCTTCAGCTACCACAGCCTCTGCTGACTCAGCAGCATGTAGGAAATTGATCGCTGTATGCGCCCCAGCTTCCGCTAAACGCAAAACTATTGCCCGCCCTATACCTCGCCCACCGCCTGTTACCAATGCCACGCGGCCGCTTAAGTTCAAACTCTCCGCCAAACTCATCTCTGCTAGCTCACCTGTCTGTTAATAAGGTGCCATCAGCCCGTCGTTATCGGACGCCGACATATCCAACCTGCTTCATTGTCGCATATTGCTCTGCGGTCGC
Organism: Acidobacteriota bacterium; assembly: GCA_031359515.1. Lineage (GTDB taxonomy): Bacteria > Acidobacteriota > Blastocatellia > Pyrinomonadales > Pyrinomonadaceae > QHXQ01. The sequence continues at coordinate 10,940 of JANMAD010000328.1, forward strand.
GACGAATTCTTTGAATAGATGCATGGAGAATTCGTCCTCCGCCCAAGCAATCTCAGGATGCCATTGGACACCGACGGCCCAATGGTCTGCGCGTTCGTCCTCCAACGCTTCGATCAGTCCATCCGCGGCCCAAGCCGTCGCACGCAAGCTGCGCCCAACCGTCTCAATCGCTTGGTGATGATGACTGTTGACCAGTGCGCTGTCAGCCCCCGCCAGCGTCGCCAACTTACTGTCAGGGAGCAGCCTGACACGATGCGAACGGCGCTCCCGAGGTGCGCCTTGCTCGTGCTTGATCGCATTCGGCAGTTGGCTTTCGATGTCTTGGATGAGCGTGCCGCCGCGCACGACATTCCAGACCTGCAACCCGAAACAAATCGCCAGCAGCGGCAGCGCATGCCGCTCCACTGCCGCCAACACGAGCGCGTCCGTCTGATCCTTTAGCGGATGCACGCTGCCTAGCCGCATGTGCGGCTCATGCCCGTAGCGGAGTGGGTCTACGTCCGATGCGCTGCCCGGCAACAGCACGCCGGCCAAAGGCGCCGTCACCTCTTTGATATAAGTCGCATCAGGAATCAGCGAAATATGCACGGGCACCCCGCCCGCCGCTGCCACCGCCTCAGAGTATGCCCGGGCCAGATAGAAACGCTCCGTCTCTAACTCATGGCGCATGGTGATGCCTATCAGCGGTCGTTCTTCCGTCATGCTCTTCACCGTTGCCCCATTCGGTGTTGCCATTTGTGCGCAGTCGTTTACGTATCGCGCCCATGGTCAGTTTCATACGGACAAAAGGGGCGCAAGCTCACGCTCACACTAGCACAACTTAAAATCGTTCGCACATTCCACGAGTAAGCACATTGCGTATCCGCCCCATAGCTTCTGTTCGTCTCTCTCTGATAAGGCTTGTCGGTTTCGTTCCTTGACTTCCCTTCCGCCCTGTTCCTATAGTCTTGCTTTGCAACGATGAAGAGAAACGATTCAATGCCGCGCCTGCGCAGTACGACCGTGCTGCTTGTGCGTCGGGGTGGGCGCGTCGCCATGGCCGGCGATGGCCAGGTCACGCTCGGCGATACGATTATGAAGAGCGCCGCGCGCAAGGTGCGCCGCCTCGCGAACGATAAGATCATCGCGGGCTTCGCCGGCGCGAGCGCCGACGCCTTCTCTCTGCTCACCCGCTTCGAAGGCAAGCTCGAACAGTATCACGGCAACCTTGAGCGCGCCGCCATCGAGCTTAGCAAGGAATGGCGCACGGACAAAATTTTGCGCCATCTCGAAGCGCTGTTGATGGTGGCAGATGCCCGCAGTTCGTTTCTCCTCTCCGGCAACGGCGATGTGATCGCGCCGGATGAGACGGAAGATGCGCTTGCCATCGGGTCCGGCGGCCCCTACGCGCTCGCCGCCGCCCGCGCACTACTTAGACACACTGAGTTGGGCGCACGCGATGTCGCACTCGAAGCCCTGCGCATTGCCGGCGACATCTGCATCTACTCGAATCACAATATCATCGTGGAAGAAGTATAAGAAAAGGATGAGGATGAATAAAAATATTATCTTTCCCTCATCCTTCACCCTTCATCCTTCATCCTTTGTTTATTATGGTTATTTATCTTTCAGGTGACATAGAAGACGGCGTCGGCTTGGACGAGATGACGCCCCGACAGATCGTGGCGGAATTGGACAAACACGTCGTCGGGCAACACGCGGCCAAGCGCGCCGTCGCCATCGCCCTGCGCAACCGTGTGCGCCGGCAGAAGCTCGCGCCCGACATGGCCGCCGATGTCATGCCCAAGAACATCATCATGATCGGCTCGACCGGTGTCGGCAAAACCGAGATCGCGCGTCGGCTCGCACGGCTCTCAAACTCCCCCTTCCTCAAAGTCGAGGCGTCGAAGTTTACCGAGGTCGGCTACGTCGGGCGCGATGTGGAGTCCATGATTCGCGACCTCTGTGAGATCGCCGTAGAGATGGTGCGCCACGAGAAGACAGAGGAGATCGCCGACAAGGCCGAGCTTAACGCGGAAGAGCGTGTGCTCGATCTACTCCTCCCGCCCCGCCCCGGCGCAGCCGCCGCCTACTTCGATTTCGACGCTGAAGAGGCCGCGCCCGACGCGCCGCTGGCCCCCGCGGACGCGCCCCGCGACGAACAAGCCCAACGCACACGCGAGAAACTGCGCGAGCAATTGCGGGCCGGTAAACTCGATAATCGCATCGTTGAGTTGGAATTTCGCGAGAAAAATTTTCCGACCATCGAAGTCGCCGGCCCGCAGGGCGTGGAAGAGATGGGCATCAACATGAAGGACATGCTCGGCAATCTCTTTCAGGGGCGCACCAAACGTCGCCGCGTGCGCGTGGACGAAGCGATGGAGTATCTGTTGCAGGAAGAAGAGGAACGGCTGATCGACATGGACGCCGTCGCCCGCGCGGCCCTTGAGCGGGTCGAATCCGCCGGCATTATTTTTCTGGACGAACTGGATAAGATCGCGGGGCGCGAATCAGGCGCAGGCCCCGACGTGTCGCGCGAGGGTGTGCAGCGCGACATCCTGCCTATCGTCGAAGGCACCACCGTCAACACGCGCTACGGCATGGTGCGCACAGATCACATCCTCTTCATCGCCGCCGGTGCGTTTCATGTTTCCAAGCCGTCCGATCTGATCCCCGAACTACAAGGGCGCTTCCCCATCCGCGTCGAGCTTGAGTCGCTCACGGTGGAAGATTTCAAACGCATCCTGACTGAGCCGAAGAATTCTCTACTGAAACAATACATAGCCTTGCTTGCGACTGAAGGCATCGAGCTTGAGTTCACGCCGGACGCGGTCGACTCGGTGGCGCAATTTGCCGGGCGCGTCAACGAGACGACCGAAGACATCGGCGCACGTCGGCTGCATACGATCATGGAAAAGGTGCTCGACGAGATCAGTTTCGCCGCGCCCGACCTTGAGCCTAAACATCAGGTGATTGATGAACCTTATGTCTCGCGTGCGCTCACGGACATCGTCAAAGATCAAGACCTTAGTCGCTACATCCTGTGACTCCCTGTGCGTGACAGGATGTGGCATCAGAACAAATCTCTCAGCTGCCGGGCAGTGCCCGCAGCAACTGCCCCTATAGCCTAAATGCAACGATACTGGCTGCCGCTCTGCGCCCTACTATTACTCTCCCTTGCACACGCCGCATGCGGCAAACGCCGGCCGCCGCAGCCGCCGGCCGAGAACATCCCGCAACGCACGGAATTGCTGTCGGGCGTGCAACGCGGCAATCAAGTGATCTTGAGTTGGCCTGCGCCGCGGCGGAACGCGCCGGATGAGAGCGTGCAATCGATCCGGCGCGTGGATGTCTATCGTGTCGCCGAGCGGACGGACGCGCCGCTGCCGCTCACCGAAGAAGAGTTCAGCGCCCGTGCGACGCTCATCGGCTCGGTGCCGTTTGCCGAGATCAAACAACGACCCGATACGCTCACGTTCACAGACACGTTGACGTTGACCGAGCCTGTGCGCCTGCGTTATGCCCTACGCTACGTCAACAACGCCGGGCAGCGCGCCTCTTTCTCAAACTTCCTGTTACTCGAACCGGCGGCGCGCGTCAGCCAACCGCCCGCGCTCACGTCCGTCACCAATCAGACCGAGGCAACCGTCGTCGTGCATTGGGAGACGCCGCCCGCGAACGTGGACGGCTCGACGCCGATCAACCTGCTCGGCTATAACGTCTATCGCACGAATCGTTCCCAGAACGAGCCGGCGCAGACGCCGCTCAACAAAGACCTCGTCAACGGCACCGAGTTCGCCGATCAAACATTCCGTTTCGGCGAAGAGTACGTCTATCTCGTGCGCGCCGTCTCGCTCGGCACGGGCGGCGCGCAGGTCGAGAGTCTGAACTCGAATGCGGTCACGATCACACCGGCGGATAAGTTCGCGCCCGCTGCGCCTACATCTATCACGGTCGCCGCCGCGCCCGGCAAACTATCGCTCTTCTGGCCCGCTAACCCTGAGCGCGACGTAGTGGGCTACAACATTTACCGTGCGACCGATCCCAATCTACCGAAAGATAAATGGACGAAACTTAACCGCACGCTTTATGAGCGCACGACCTATCAAGACGAGGCGGTCGAGACCGGGACGCGTTACTACTATTATCTCGTCGCAGTGGATACGGCCGGCAACCCCAGCCAGCCGTCAGAAGTCGTTTCCGAAGTCGTGCCTTGACGGCATGAAGCGGAAGTTATTCATTCAAGCTTGCTGTCGCTACTTCATCAGTTATGAAACTCTGTCGCTACATCACGCGCACGTCGGGCACGCCTCATTACGGTTTCATCGAGGGCGCGGAAATATTCCCGCTCGCGGCGAATGAAATGTTCAATGTGCCGTTCGCGCCACCTGCGACGGGGCCGGCCATCGCGCTCGCGGAGGCCACTCTGCTCGCGCCCGTCACGCCGTCAAAAATCGTCTGCGTCGGGCGCAACTATAAAGAGCATGCGGCGGAACTAGGTAACGCGCTACCGGATGAGCCGCTGCTCTTTCTGAAAGCCCCTTCAGCCCTCATCGCCCCCGATGAAGCGATCCAATTGCCGACAGCTTCTGCACGGGTCGAACATGAAGGCGAGCTTGCCGTCGTTATCGGACGCCAAGCACGGCGCTTAATTGACACTGACGATCCGCTCGCTTATGTGCTTGGCTATACTTGCGTCAACGATGTGACTGCACGCGATCTGCAACGCAAGGATGTGCAGTTCACCCGGGCCAAATCATTCGACACTTTTTGCCCCACCGGCCCCTATATTGAGACTGAACTCGATCCGCTTGACGTGAGCGTGACGACGCGCGTCAACGGCCAAGTACGCCAACACGCGCGCACGTCTGCGATGGCCTTCCCCGTGCCCTTCCTCATCCGCTACATCTCAAACATCATGACGCTTGAGCCGGGCGACCTGCTCGCCACCGGCACGCCCGCGGGCGTCGGGCCGCTCTTTGCTGGTGACATCGTCGAAGTCGAAGTCGAAGGCATCGGCATCCTGCGTAATCCGGTCAAGTCGTTGTGAAGAAAGATGTGGCAGCGGGCGGCGCGCAGCAACCTGACAGTCAATCATTGCCGGACACGCCCATCATTGTGTACGCGCGTAAGTACGATGGCCGGCTGCATCGTCAGTGGCCTGCGTGCCTGACCGCGCAGGCCGGCTCGCTCATCGTCCTCGACGGCGTCTTTGCGGAAGAGATTCAACATCCCCTGCTCGGCCGCATAGCCCCCGGCACGCTCAGCACCGAATACTACTGGACGGATCGCTGGTACAGCGTTTTTCGCTTCCGCGAACCGGCGGGCACACTGCGCAACTACTACTGCAACATCAACCAGCCGGCCGAGTTCGACGGGCGCACACTGAGCTTCGTCGATCTCGACATTGACGTGCTCGTCGCGCCCGACTTCACTTACACCGTGCTCGACGAAGACGAGTTCGCGCGCCACGCGGTTGAGTTCCGCTACCCACCTGAGCTGCACACGCAGGTTCGTCATGCGCTCGCAGAACTGCTCACGCTGCTTGCGCGCCGCGAATTTCCGTTCGATCTGTGAGCAGGATGGCTTGCCGGCCGGGTTGCTACCTATG
>JANMAD010000375.1:0-20993 GCA_031359515.1 Acidobacteriota bacterium
GAGTTGCGGGAGCAGTTTGAAAAGGGGCTCCGCACTTACCAGCAACAGGATTGGGCGCAGGCGCAAACGCAATTCGAACGCTGTCTGGCCAGCAATCCATTTGACCTACCGTCCAAATTATTTCTTCAGCGGGTGAACACATTGCGCCTGACCCCGCCCGCAAAAGGTTGGGACAGCGTCTGGCATCTCACGAAGAAGTAGCCAATAAACTTGATATCGAGGCGCTAACAGCAAACTGGCACGAAGCAAAGGAGTCGCTCTTGAGCCAGCCTGTCTCTGATTCCCAACGATGAGGCGGCTTTCAAGTTGTTGTATTTAGCCTTGCACAATATCGCCCCAACTCGCGGCGGTAGAAGCCGCATAGGTGCGACCGCCCCGCCGAAATGCGTCCATTCTCGCGCATCTTTCATTCCTTCAGCGAAGATGTTTGGGCTGCTTCGCTGCCTTGCGCCTCAGCATTCGACTGCATGCGCATCCCAAGTATAACTTTGACCGTGTGCTGCTCCCCGTCGTCTTTGAGCAGGATGTCGTGCTCCGGCTGCACCTCGCCGTCAACTTCGACGCTGGCCACGCCGCCATTCAAGTCGTATGGATTCTCAACCTTGATCTGATAGCGCGCGGACTTGTAGCGATAGTTGATCTCATACTCGCGCCAACTGCGCGGGATGCACGGCGCGAGGCGCAGCCGGTCGCCGCGTAGTTGGAAGCCGAGAATGTATTCCAGTCCGGCGCGATACATCCAACTGGCCGAGCCGGTGTACCACGTCCAGCCGCCGCGGCCCGTGTGCGGCGGCACGGCGTACACATCGGCGGCGGCGACATAAGGCTCAACTTTGTATTTGTGTAGCCCCGCGCGGGTCGAAGCATGATTGATCGGGTTCAGGAGCGCGAATAGTTCGCCCGCGCGGTCGCCGTCGCCCAAGAGCGCGTAAGCGATCAGCGTCCACAGCGCGGCATGCGTGTACTGCCCGCCGTTCTCGCGCACGCCCGGCACGTAGCCTTTGATGTAACCGGGATCAAGCGCGCCGTGATCGAACGGCGGCGTGAATAGCATCACGAGACCTTCGCCGCGCCGAATCAGATACTGCTCGACGGCGGCCATGGCGCGGGCCGCGCGATGCGGATCGGCCGCGCCGGAGATGACGCCCCACGATTGCGCGATTGAATCAATGCGACACTCCTCGTTCTGCGCCGAGCCGAGCGGCGTGCCATTGTCGAAGTAGGCGCGGCGATACCAGTCGCCGTCCCACGCTTCGCCTTCGAGCGCGGCTTTGAGCTTGGCGACATGCTCGTAGTAGAGCGCCGCTCGTGGCGCATCGCCCCGCGTCTCGCAGAAGGGCGTGAACCATGACAGCGTGTTATGCAGAAACCACCCGACCCACACGCTCTCGCCTGTGCCTTCATTGCCGACGCGATTCATGCCGTCGTTCCAATCGCCCGAACCCATCAACGGCAAGCCGTGCGCGCCGACCGCGAGGCTGCGGTCGAGCGCACGCACGCAATGCTCATACAGGCTCGCGGACTCCTGCGTGACCACCGGCTGTGTGTACGACTCGTCTTCGCCCGGCGCAAGCAGCGGTGCTTCGAGAAACGGAATCACTTCATCAAGCACAGCGCGGTCGCCGGTCGTCTCGACGTAGAAGCTGAGGACATAGGGCAGCCACAGCAGATCGTCGGAGAAACGCGTGCGCACACCGCGACTTGTCGGCGGATGCCACCAGTGCTGCACGTCACCTTCTTTGAACTGGTGCGCGGCAGCGCGCACCAGTTGCGCACGCGCGAGATCAGGTCTGGCGTAAACGAGGGCCATCACGTCTTGCAGTTGATCGCGGAAACCGTAAGCACCCCCTGATTGATAGAAGGCAGAGCGCGCCAATACGCGACACGCGAGCGTCTGGTAGGGCAGCCAGCGGTTGAGCATCGTGTCGAGCGCCGCATCCGGCGTGCGGACTACGATGGTGTCGAGGATGCTGTCCCAGTGCGCCAGCACACGTTCGAACGCGGCGTTAACATTGTGCGACTGGCGGTAACGCTCAAGCACTACCTGCGCCTCTGCGCGCGACTCGGCTTCGCCGAACAGGAACACGATCTCGCGCGCCTCGCCCGGCGCAAGCTCAACTATCGTTTGCAACGCGGCGCAAGGATCAAGCCCGGCCTCGACGTTACCGGATAGATTGGCGCGGCGCAGCGCTGCGGGCCGCGCCGGATTGCCGTTGCGGCCCAAGAATTCTTTGCGGTCGCAGGTGACGGTGCGCGGGCGCGCGTTCGTGTCGGCGAAGGCGACGCGCGCGGCGAACTCGTTATTGTAAGGATTGCGCGCGTAGATCGCGCCGCTCGCTTCGTCAAGCTCGGTGATGATATATGGAGCCGATGAGCCGCGCGCGACACCAAGCACCAACTCGCTGTAACTCGTGATGGACAAGCGCCGCCGCCGCTCCGTGCGATTGCGCAGGCGCAGGACGGAAATCTTCACCGGCGCGTCCAACGGCACGAACAGCAATAGCTCTTGCGCGATGCCGTGACTCGTGTGCTCGAAGACCGTGTAGCCTTGCCCGTGCCGGATCACGTAAGGCTCGTCTGCGCGGATCGGCAGTGGCGTGGTCGTCCAGACCGCGCCGCTCTCTTCGTCGCGCAGGTAGATGATCTCGCCCGGTGGATCGCTCACGGCGTCGTTCGACCACGGCGTCAACCGATTCTCCCGGCTGTTGGCCGACCACGTGTAGCCGCCGCCCGTCTCCGTCACTTGAAAACCGAAGTCGTGCTCGTTGGCGATGACGTTCGTCCACGGCGCGGGCGTCCACTGCCCGGCGCGGAGTATCGTCACATACTCGCGCCCGCCTTGCCCGAAGCCGCCGAGGCCGTTGAAGAACGTGAGCTCGGGCGTCTCGATTGGCGTTTCCGGGTACGTGCGTGATGGAGCGCGCGGCACGAAGTCCGGCGGCGTGACTTCTTCGATAGTCCGGCGCACGAGTTGTTCTGCGAGCGTGCCGCGCTCCGGCACGATGACGACGCGCGCCACCGCGTGCAACAGGATGCGATCAGCTTCCGGCATGATGTCCGTCCGGCGTAGGAAGACGCCGCCCGGCTTGTCCTGCAAAGCGGCGGCCGCGCTCGAACGGATTAGCAGCAGCAGTTCTTCTTGCAACGCCTGCGCATAACTCGGCGGATGATCGTTAAGGATGACGAGATCAAAACTCAGCCCCTTCAGCCGCAGGTACTCATGGCCGCGCAGCAACTGTCGCACCGTGTTCAAGTCTTCCGCCTGACTGATGCGCACAATGACAATCGGCATGTCGCCACCGATGCCGTAGGCCCACAAACCCGACTGCGCTTTCGTGTTCATGGCGAGCACGTGCGGCGTCGGGCGCAAACTCGGATCGGCATAGAGCACGCGCCCGGCAAGCCGCTGAAACAGATGCGCCTCTTCCGCATCAACATTGTGATGGCGCATCTCGACCTGCGATTGCGTCCACGCGAGCCGGGCTTCGCGCTCGAAGATTGCCGGGTCGTGATACTTGTCGGCGAGTTGTAACGCTTCTGCGCGCGAACTGACAACGGCGGTCGTGAAGGTGACGCGCGCCCGCGCGCCCGGTTGCAGGCGCACACGCTGGCGCAAGGCGAAGACCGGATCGAGTACCGCGCCGGTCGTGTTCGAGAGCGGGCGATCTTCCAACACCGCGACCGGGTTGGCCGGCGTGTGCCCGCGCCCCAGAAAGCGACTGCGATCCGTCTCGTACTGCACCGCGCCGACGTGCTCGCCTTCAGCGACGATCACATGAACGGCGAAGACGGGTTCATCTTTACTTGAGCGCGGGCGACGGCGGGCGAGCAGCGCGTTCGTGGCGGCGATGAATTCCGTCTCGATGAAGAGATTGCTGAAGGCCGGGTGCGCGGCGTCGGCGGCGGGCGCGGACAGCACCGGCTCGCTGTAGCTCGTCAACTCGATCTCGCGCACGCGCGTTGACTGGTTGGTGAGCGAGACGCGGCGCAACTCCGCGTTGTCTTCGGGCGAGACGATGATCTCTGTGTGCGTGACGATGCCGGCGTCGGTGCGCCGGATGTCAACTTTATCCTCGGAGAAAGAGACCTCATAAGCGCGCGGCTCGACGTTCACCGGTTGATAGCCGGTCGCCCACATCGCGCCGCTGCGCACGTCGCGCAGGTAGATGAACGAACCATAGTGGTCGCGCGTCGCGTCTTCGCGCCAGCGCGTGACGGCGACGGGCCCGTGCATGGAATAACCCGCGCCCGACGAGGTGACCATCACGGAGTACAGCCCGTTGGAGAGCAACTGCGTGCGCGGCGTCGGCAGGTCGGGCGAGTCGTAGACGCGCGCGTCCAATCCGGTCAGCGTGCGCACGACGCGGCTCGACAAGACCTCTTCGGCGCGCGGGTGCGCCGCCGCCACGCCGCGCGGGATGCGCTCCTGCAACAACAGCGCAGTCGCCTGCACGAGCGGCTCGGCGTGAAAACGCTCCTGCATCACCTGCGCGTTGAGCATGTTGTCGAGCGCCACCAGACTCATGCCTTGATGGTGCGCCATGAAGCTGCGAATCAGCGCGTGCGGTTGCTCCTGCGGCAACCGCTCCGGCGTGTAATCAATCGCCTCGTAGAAGCCATAGCGCGCGAGCGCGCCGGCCCGTTCAAGGCGACGCAGATTATTAAAGGCGCGGTGCGGCGCGACCGGCGCGGCCAGCATCGTCGCATATGGCGCGACGACGAGGTCTTCGCTCAGACCGCGCTTCAGACCGAGACCGGGCACGCCGAAAGGGCCGTATTGATAATTCAAATGTACGTCGCGCGCGTTGTAGCCCGACTCGGAGATGCCCCACGGGACACCGCGCTCCTGCCCGTACTCGATCTGGCGTTCGACCGCGGCCCGGTGCGTCTGATCAAGCAGCGTGTTGTCGTAGCTGCGCATCACCAAGAGCGGCATCAGATACTCGAACATCGTCGCCGTCCATGAGATGAGCGCGCGGCTCGCAGCCACCGGCGTCAGTTGCCGGCCCAGCCGGAACCAGTGCTCCTGCGGCGCGTCGCCCTTGGCGATGGCGATGAAACTCGCCAGCCGCGATTCCGAAGCCAGCAGATCGTAATAAGATTTGTCGGCGCGGCCCGCCGAGACGTTGTAGCCGATGACGAAGACTTTGCGTTCTTGATCCAACAGAAACTTAAAATCCATCGCCGCGAAGATGCGCTCGCACGCGCCCGCCAGCTTACTCAAGCGCGCCTCTAAATTTCTATTAGCGTTGGCCGCATCCTCAAGGCTCTGCGCTACGGCCGCCAGCGCAGCAAGGCGTGGCTGCGTAACCGGCGCGGCGCTTGGCTGTTGGGCTGCTAGCTCACCGCGCAAGGCGGCGATGTTGCTGAGCGCGGTCTCATAACGTTCGGTCATCGCCGCGACGCTGGCGACACGCTCCAACGCCTGCGCGTCCTGCCACAGGCGCGTCGCCGCTTCGGTCTGCGCATCTTTAACCAGCGGCGCAAGCTGCGCGCTGAGCGCGGCTCCGTTTAAGCCCAGCAGGCGCAGATCGCGCTGCGCCTCTTGCGTCCGGCTCAGACACGCGTTGACCCAGTAGCGCAACTCCGCGAAATTCTCCACACCATGCTCTTGCGCGAGTGCGCCGACGATGTCTTCGATCTCTTTGCCGCGCCGCATGAGCGCGGCGAAGAGCGTCGCCCACGCGCTGAAAGTTTCCGGCGGCGGGGCGGCGACGAGTTGCGTGCAGGCTTCGATCTCTTCGCGCAGTTGCTTGATGGTCACGACCTCTGTGCGCTGGCGCATCGCGCCGAGCCGAGCCGCCTCTTCGCGCAGCAGCGTGATTGCATCGCCCAACCCTTTGAGCGTGCGCGCGGCGAAGAGCGGGCAGTCGTACAACTCCATGCACGCCTGTTTGAGCGCGAGCAGGTGGCCGGCCAAGTTGCCGCTGTCCACCGTCGAGATGTACTGCGGCGTGAGCGGTTCGAGCGTGCGCGTGTCGTACCAGTTGAAGCAGTGGCCGCGAAACTTCGGCAGCTTGTCGAGCGTGGCGAAGGTTAGCTCAAGGCGTTCGACGAGCTCGAGCGTGCCCGTGTAGCCGAAGTCATGCGCGGCGACGGTTGAGAGCAGCAACAGGCCGATATTGGTCGGCGACGTGCGATGCGCGATGACGGGGCGCGGGTCTTCCTGAAAATTATCGGGTGGCAGCCATTGATCTTCCTGCCCGACGAACGTCTCGAAGAAGCGCCACGTCCGGCGCGCGACAAGCCGCACCGTCCGCACCTCCGCCGCTGCCAGCTCTTCGCGGCGCGGCCCACTGCGCCGACTGACCCAGTAGGCGATGAGCGGCGCACCGGCCCACGTCAAAAGGAACGGCGCGGCGACGATCAATGCGCCGGGCCGCAAGGCGAACATGAGCGCGCTGACAGCGGCGACAACGATCTCGCTCGGCCACATAAAGCGCACGAGCGCCGGCAGATCGTGCGCGCCGCTCTGCTCGACTTGCGCGGCGGTCGTCCATTCCAACAGATGCCGGTGCGAGACGAGCTTGCGATAGAGCGTGCGCGCGATGGCGTCCGCCATCAGGTAGGCTTGATGCGCGACAAACGTGATGGATAAAGCCACCTGCTTGGTGTTCGTGCGCACGTCGCCCCAGACGCTCCAGAAGTGGCTCGTCCACGGAATGCCGCGCGGGTGCAGCAGCAGGCTCGTCGTCACGTGGGCATAGATGGGGAACGCGAGCGTCAACAAAATGAAGAGCGTCCACCACGCGGGCGAACCCGGCAGCAGCGTCCACGCGAACGCGAGCCACAACACGATGCCCGGCGCGACTAAGCTGCGCCGCAGGTTGTCGAAAATCTTCCAGCGCGCGATGAGCGGCAGCTTATTTCGCAGCGGCCGATTTTGCGCGTCGGGCACGCGCGGCATGAGCCAGCGCGCGATCTGCCAGTCGCCGCGCGTCCAGCGATGTTGCCGTTGCGCGAAGGTGTCGTAATGCGCTGGATAGTCGTCTAAAAATTCGATGTCCGAGACGAGCGCACAACGCGCGTAGAGCGACTCGAAGAGGTCGTGACTGAGCAGCGAGTTTTCGGGCACGCGCCCGGCCAGCGCACGCTCGAAGGCGTCCACGTCGTAGAGACCTTTGCCCGTGAAGCTGCCTTCGGCGAACAGGTCTTGATACACGTCCGAGGCGGCGGTCGTGTACGGATCGATCCCCGTGTTGCCGGAGAAGACGCGGGCAAAGCGCGAGCGCGAAGCGCTCTCCAAAGAGACGCTGACGCGCGGTTGCAAGATGGCGTAACCGCGCGTGACGCGCCCGGCTTGCGGATCATATTGCGCCTGATTGAGCGGGTGCGTGATGTGCCCGACGAGCCGGCGCGCAGCGTCGCGCGGCAGTTGCGTGTCCGTGTCGAGCGTGATGACGTAGCGGACTCTGTTGAGCAGCGCGGCGTCGGCCGTGGCCACGATAAAACTCGTGTCGGGCGCACCGCGCAACAGGTGATTGAACTCTTCCAACTTGCCGCGCTTGCGCTCCCAACCAAGCCACTTCGCTTCGCCCGCGTTCCACTGGCGACGACGATGAAAGAGATGAAAACGCGCCGCCTCTTGCCCGCCGCTATACCGCGCGTTTAATTCTTCGATGCCGCCGAGTGCCAAATCGAGCAGCGCCGCATCTTCTGGCATTTCCTCCTGCGCTGCGTCGGCGAAGTCGCCGAGCAATGCGAAGTAGAGTTGCTCGTCCTGATTGGCGAGATAATGAACTTCCAGTTTCTCCAACAACTCTTTGACCGTCGCTTCATTGGTCAAGAGCGTCGGCACGACGACCATCGTGCAGGCTGTGGCGGGGATGCCCTTCGCAGTGTCCATGCCCGGCAAGAGGCGCGGGCCGAAGACGTGCGTCACGTCCCAGTTCAACACGGTCAGCGCCAGATCGCTGGCCGGGATGAGCGAGAGCAAGGCCAGCGCGACGAGCAGCGGGGGACTTGCACCCGCGCGCTGTGCAATGTAGAGCAACGCAGCGACAATGATCGTCGTCAGCAACGCGCATGTGCCGAGATAAAAAAGCGCAGGGTGCGCCAGCAATGCGCGGCGCAGGCGTTCGCGCACCGGCGAGCGATAGCCGAAATGCTTTTCCAGCGCCGCGAGGCCGTTATCGATCAAATAATAGCCGACGTGTGCGCGCGGCTCGTCCGCCGGGTCTGTGGCATGCGCTTGTGCGGCCAAACTTATCGCGCCGTGGGCCACATCCAACTCCGGCGCTTTGGTGCGTTTGCTGATGCGCTCGACGATGTGCCGGTAGCGGTCGCGCGTGACGAACGTCATGCGCGGATAGACGCCCGCCGGGTCTGCGCCAAGCGCGGGGTCGACGAGGCTGACGCTCTCGAAGAAGTCGCGCCAGTCGAGCGTCGAAAGCAGGCGCATGCTGGTGATGATGTTGCCGACCGTAACCTGCGCGGCGGCCTGCCGCTGATGTTCCAGATGCACGATCTGTTCGGTGCCCTGTCCCTGCTTCGCAATCTGGCGTTCCAACCAAGCGAAGACGGGCAGCACGGCCGGGTCTTGTTCGCGCAGGCGCAGCGTGAGTTGCACGAGGAAGGCGCGATCAAGGTCTTCGCGTTTGCCCAAGCGGCCGGCAAGCAACGCAGTCAGTCCTTCGGGTTGGCGCGCGGCTAACTCCAGCAACTTATCGGCCAGCGCGTCCGCCGCTTCGCGCGCCTCCCGCGCCGCGACGATGCGCGTGGCGAGCCGCCGCAGGTTCTCCACCAGCGCCAGCCGCAACGTGATCGCCACCGCCCATAGCTCGCCGATGGTGAGCGGCGTCACCTGCTGATAAGCGCGCAGGAAGCGGCGGAGCGTCTCGGTGTCAAGGCGGCTATCAGTGTGCGCGATGAGGATCAGCGCGATGGCGTAGATGCGCGGGTAGCCGTCCAGTTCGCCGCCGTCGAGTTTTGGCAACTCCCGGTAATAACCTGGGGGCAGGTCTTCGCGCACTTCGCGCAGTTGCTCTTCGACAATATGGAAGTTGTCAACCAGCCACTCGGCGGCGGGCGAGATGGTGCGTTCTTTGCGGATGGCGGCGGCGAGCGCACGGTAGGCTTCGACCAGCAACCGACCGTTCTCCTCCAACCTCGGCAACAGTCTGCGCCCGCGCCGCCGTGCGGCCGAGACTTGATGCTCGGTGGCCAGCGCCATCGCATATTGCTCCAAACGCTCGACGCTAAACAATTCCGCGCGGATCGGTTCTTCGTCGCGCGCGCGCGTCGTCGGGCGCAAGATTCTTCTGGCTAGTTTCGAAAGAAGTGCCACGGTCAGTTGCCGCTAGTCCTGGAATGAATTTGGATAAGCATACCACGACCCCGCCGGAGGTACTGACGTGAAGGTCAAACCGAGCAGCCGGGACAAGGGCGGCGCGGGGGGTGAGTGAAGCCGCAGCCAACGCCGGTTGTGCTTGCTGGCGGCGTGGCCGTGCTAATCCTTGCTGCCGCTATTGCTTTTAATGCGAGGCGTTCGTTGCTGCTGGTATTGGCCTACGCGAGAGTGACAGGCGTGCCGAGAGAGCTACATGTAGACGATGATATAGACTTGCCTGAGCCGCTACCGCGTTTGGGCATTACCGGCAGCCACACCTCCGAACCCAAAAGAGTCAGCGCCGCCAAATTGCAGCATGAGGTCGGCGGATCATCGAAGGCGGTGATGCCTTTGTAGATTTCACTCAGGCTCGGTTCCATCGCAGCAATATGCTGTGCGCCCATTATGGACTCCGTTAGACGTATGACCGCCTAACGCTACGGTTAACCGGCGCGCACGGAGCACAATCTTTAGGCTCCCCAACAAGCAGCACAAGCGCCACGCGCTGGCACAACAGAGTTACCGCCCCGGCAAATCCGGCGCTGACGCACGCAAACGGACTTGTTCTCGCTTGCCGTCCTCATCTTCTACATGTTGACCGTCGCGCACCCGCTCGAAGGAAAAAAAGAGACGGAAATCAAATGCCCCGGACTGCCGGCGCTGACCAAGCTTTACGGCAGCGAACCCGTATTCAGCTACGACTCGGCGAATGACTCGAACCGGCCCGTGCCCGGCATACACGATAAGGCCCTCGTCTTCTGGCGCATCTACCCGCGATTCCCGCGCGACACTTTCACGCGCGCCTTCACCACGAGCTTGCGTGACGCACTGCACGGGCACGTCCGCGAAAGCGAATGGCGCGGGCAGATGATTCGCTTGCGTGATGCGATCAGTTGCTGTTCACATTGTGGGTTGGAGGATTTCTATGACCCCGACAAACTAGAAGCGCCGGGCGGCAACCCCGGTTTGTGCTGGTCGTGTGCCGGGCAACTTCGCTTGCCGCCGCGCATCCGCATCGGGCCGCAAGTCGTCATGCTCAACCACGACACGCAGTTCTTTCCGCAGCACACGGACGACGACCGGCTCTATGATTTCTCCCACCCGACCGCCACCGTCACGCGCCACCCGACGGAGGCAAACATCTGAGGCTTGCAAAACCTGAGCGCCAACAAGTGGGGGGTCACGACCGCCGACGGTGCGGTGCGCGATGTCGAACCGCAGCGTAGCGTGCCGCTCGCGGTCAAAACCCGCACCCAGTTCGGCAAGGCGGCAGCCGAAATTCGCGTCTAACTTGCACTAGCCGCGTTTGGTCAAATGACTTCCCTGACAACTCAGTAGCGGACTTAGATCGAGGGGGCGCGCACGGGTCGGTGCCCCCGCGCCGGGTAAAATAAACCAATGCTCCACGCCCGGATACCTGCGCCCTTTTGTCACCACCACTCGGGCCGAACTCGCGAAGGCTTTGCCATCGCAGGAAAAGATAAAGTACGCGGGCCGGGTCGGACGCCTGCTGTTACCGTCGCTGGTTTCCGGCGCTGGCGACAACGCTTGAACGCTGAGCTGATACTCGTTCGTTCGGCCTTCCAAGCAGCGGCGATAATGCCCGCGGGAGTGGATCACTATGCCTCTCATGTTCATCTCTCCAGAATAGTTTTGCTCTTTAGCTGCGCGTTAAGCTGCCATCCACCACGTCCGCCTCAATGCGCAGGCCCAGCATGATGAGACTTAGCAGGTCTATGTTAATTAGAGTTGCTGAGCGTGCCGGCGACGTTGTTGCCGTAAACGTGTGCGCGCCTGTCGGCACTGGCTGCTCTGCTTAGGTCGGGCATCGAGGGCCGACTGCCACAGATGACCGAGTTCGAGAACCCTCACGACTCGACTCAGCAGGGCGACATCTCCGGTCACAACACAGGGCGTGACGAGTGCCCGGCGCAGTTCCGCCGGAAGTTCTTCTGCGCTCGCGTCGAGGATGACCCACGCCTCGTCTTTGGGCAGGGCATGGTGTTCATAGACAGGTAGCCCGAACAGTTGCATATCATCTCCTTAAGAGTGGTCATGTTAGGTGCGAGCCGAAGCGGGCAATGCTCCGGCTGGCATCATCGGTGGCAACCGCGCAGCCACTATGAAAGAAAGTTGATGCGGCTGTTCGGAACTTCGTGCGGCGAGTTCCGTGAAGCGCGGGCTTCCAGCCGCACTCTTAAGTCAGTACAAGAAGTGTACCGCAGGCGGGTAGACTGATTTGTCGCTGGATTGATAATAGCGGAGCGGGCAGAAGCCTAAGCGTCAAGCAATCTGGCAGGTCGAAATGACGTAGTGGTCAAAGTGAAACCAAACTACGTGCGAGCGAGGAGCGCATAGACGGGCGCATGCGGCCCCGCAAGGAGGTGTCTTCCTTGACTGCCGTCTGGGGGCGACCGTAGCGCCGAACTGCTGCTGCCGGCCCTCTCCTTGCCCTTGTCTGCAAACTTAATCCCCGCCCGCGCGAAAATGCCAACCGGGGCGACACCGCTATAACATCAGCAGCAATCATTTGCTCTAT
Organism: Acidobacteriota bacterium; assembly: GCA_031359515.1. Classification (GTDB taxonomy): domain Bacteria; phylum Acidobacteriota; class Blastocatellia; order Pyrinomonadales; family Pyrinomonadaceae; genus QHXQ01. Next base: position 11,868 of record JANMAD010000375.1, read on the forward strand.
CCTAACAACGCAAGCGTCTCTCCTGATAATTGATTCAAGTTTGTTGACATGGCTGCGGCGCACATAGTAAGACTTTAATCGGTGACAGCTTAGTCACGCCCGCCCTACATCTCACCAACCTATCGGTCACGCAGTTAAAAACCATGAAGCGAGAGTCAGGCAATAATCAGCGCGTTATATTCATTGGCGGCTTTGTGCTTGTGCTGTTCATGGCCGCGTGCGGGGCTGTGGGAGCGGCGATTAACTGACCGAGCAAGGGGCGTCATGGGTCTATTGAAAGCCTGTTGGGAAAGATTACTGAAGGTGTGCCCGCACTGCAAAAGCGAGCAGGTGCAGCGGTCACGGCGGCGCAGTTTCGTAGAGCGGGCCGTCTCTTGGAGCGGCCTCTACCCATATAAGTGCGCGAACTGCGACCGCCGATTTTTCCTGCTGGCGCAATAAGTACATGCGGGTTAAGACGCGCAACGACTGAGACGCCCGCGCGGGAATCAGCATGGGGATAACACCGGCAAGTTAAAGGCCCGGCAAAGATGGAAGGATTGTCTGACTAATTTGTTCTTGTTCTTGTTCAGCCCGCGTTCCCCTGAGGCATCGCTGTCGCGCTTTACATGTTCGTTGAGCCGTGACAGGTGTAATGTCTGTCGCGATGACGAAGGCTGAGGTCAAAGTTGCGACAACGCAGCGGGTGGACAGTCTGCGGGAGTTGCGCCTCCGCGACATGCTCTTTTTGCAGAAGGGTTCTTACCGCCGCCGGTTTGTGCATGCGCTCATCAGCATCGCCTTACGCCTCTTCTTCCGGCGCATTGAGTTAAGCCGCGGCGAAGCCGTGCCGCCAGCCGCGCCGCTTATCTTCGTACTGAATCACCCGAACGGCTTGATCGATCCGGCGTTGGTCTTCTGTGCCCTGCCGCGCCGCGTCTCATTTCTTGCCAAATCCACGCTCTTTGAGTTGCCAATAGTCAGGGCGCTCCTGCGCACGTTGGAGGCGTTACCGTTGTATCGGCGCATCGATCCCGGCGCAGATATGTCGCTCAACCAACGCACGTTTGCGGCCTGTCGCGCCCTGCTGGCAAAGGGGCGTTGCATCGCGCTCTTCCCCGAAGGGCAATCGCACAACGCCACGCAGTTACTCCAGATGCGGAGCGGCGCGGCGCGGATTGCGCTCGCCGCGGCGGCCAGCGAGCCAGCCGACAACAGCCGGGCGGACTTTGCATCCGCGCCGCTGCGGCTGCGCATCGTGCCGGTCGGGCTGTACTACACCGCCAAGACTTCATTCCGCAGTGAGGTGCTCATCAAGGTCGGGACACCTATGCCCGTGCCGTCCGTTACCTTGGGCGTAGACGGCGAACCGCCACGCGCCGCTGTGCAGCAACTAACCGAATCGGTTGCTGTCGGGCTGCGCGGAGTCACGCTCAACACTGCGGACGAGGGTGAGTTACGCGACGTAGCGCGGGCCGAGCAGTTGTTCAATTCGCTATATGAAGGCGTGGATCGTCGCCTGCCCCTGGCAGAGACGTTCTACTGGCTGCGGCACGTCGCTGAGCGGCTGCGTCTGGTCGCGGCCCGGACGCCCGAACGGCTCACAGCCCTGCGGCAACGCATTGCCAGCTACGAGGCAGAGTTGAACAGCCTGGGACTTGCGCCAGAGGCGCTCGCTGTATCCGACCTCCCGCTCAGGCTCTTTTTCCGGCAAGTGCTGCTACCGGGCTTGGTGCTGCTCATGCTCTCGCCGATGGCAATCCCTGGCGCACTAATTCATTTGCCGGCTTACCTGTTAGCCACGCTCTTCGCGCGGCTCTACCAGACGCACGGGCCAGACGCAGCCACAGCGAGCGTCAAGATACTCGCGGCCATCTGCCTGATGCCGTTGACGTGGCTGACATGCGCAATCGCGGCAGGTGCATGGTGGGGCTGGCGGGTTGGCTTGGCCGTGTTGCCCGCCGTCATGCTTTTGGGCTACGTTGCGTTGCGCGTGTTGGAGGAGTCGGGCGAACTCAGTGTTTGGTTTGGGGCAGGACTAACGCTGCTGCGCCGCCGTGCGCTGTTTCTGCGTCTGTTGTTGCGCCGGCGAAACTTGCAGCGCGAGATTCGTCAACTCATCGAAAGCTGATGCCTGTAACGTGCGCACCCGCGGCTGAAGCCTGTAACGCCGAACCGGCCCGAGCATATCCGCCAGCCTATTACTGCTGGCCAAGGCCAGCCCCACGTCCGCATTGAGTTCCGCCTGCCGGGGCGTGACCGAAGAGTTTCTGCGTCGCTTGGTTAACAAAGAGAATGGTGCTCGCTGCGTCAACGGTGATGCTGGCGTCGAGGGCGGTCTCGGCAACAGCCCGAAACTGCGCTTCGTTAGAGCGCAGCGCCTCTTCGGCGCGCTTGCGCTCCGTGATGTCGCGGGTGAAGCAGCGCGTGTGCGCGAACTCCCCGCCCTCGCGCAGCACGTTCGAGCTAATAAGCACATGTCTGAGCGAGCCATCTTTACAACGCAGGCACGCCTCATAATTATGCAATGGCTCATCGCTGGTGAGGCGCGTGAAGATGTCTTTGAGCGTGGCTTCGTCGGCGTGGAACTCGGCGATGTGCCGCCCGACGTACTCTGCGCGGGTGTATCCGAGCAAATCGAGTTCAGCCTGGTTAGCCCAGAGGATGGTGCCGTCCGTCCCGACCCAGTGCAGACCGACGGCGGCATTCTCGACAAAGTCGGACAACGCACGCTCGCGCCGGCGCAATGCTTCCAGGGCACTTACCTCAGCAGCAGCCTGTTCGGGAAGCACGTTGCCGTTAGATATCTGGTCTTGTCAACCACAATGCGGGCATAGGCGTCGGCGCGAGAAAAACCGTTCAAGAAGTTCGCTTTCAGTTGGAGGATTGATTATTGCCGATAAGCCTAAGATTGACAGCTCGTCGAGCAGGGCTACCGTTGGAAAAACTTATAGAGGCTACCTAATGTTCGACTCTTTAAGAGGCGACCCATCGGAGAGCGCACCTTGTACAATGGTTGATGACCAAATCAATCTCTATACAGGAGGCCTCCGATGGATCGAGATACTTTTATCATCACGGTGTTCTGTTTAGTAAACGAAATGTACGCGCAAGTCGTGCGAGAGCGCCCCATCCGACACGGCGGCTTTGCCCCAGCCTTGTCCGATGAAGAAGTCATCACCATCGAAATCTGTGGTGAATACTTCAAGCACCAGAGCGACAAAGACCTCTATGATTATTTTGCCGCTCATTACCGCCACTTCTTTCCCCGTTTACCGAACCGTTCGTTGTTTGTCCGCCAAGCGGCCAATCTGTGGCAGGTGAAAACCGCCATCTGGCAGCTGCTCGTCGAGCGCAGCGGACAACACACCAGCCCGGTGCAGGTCATTGACACCTTGCCACTGCCAGTCTGCACTTACACGCGAGCGGTGCGCGACCGGTGCTTCAAAACTCTGGCTGATTCTGGTCATTGCGCGGCGAAGAAGCTGGATTATTACGGCTTCAAACTCGGCTTGCGAGTCTCGCGGCTGGGGATGATTACACATTTTCCTTTGCTCTCAGCCCGCGCCCATGATGTCAATCACACGAACGCTTTGGTCGAAGGCTTTGCGGGTCTGTGTCCGGCAGACAAAGGCTTTATCGATCCCTTTCGGCAGCCCCTGCTCTTGGAAAGATACGGAGTCAAAGTGATCACTCCGGCCAGAACAAACATGACTGAGCAACATCCAGCGGCGTTACTCAAGTTCTGTCGGCGGATTCGCAAAATCGTGGAAACCGGTGGCTCACACTTAACCGAACGCTTTGCGCTAGATAAGATTCGGGTGCATGACCTCTGGCATTTTCAACATCGCTTGATTCGCAAGGTCTTGTCACATACCGTGATGGTCTTTCTCAACTTGCAACTCGGTCGTGACCCGTTAGACCTTGATGGTCTGGTCTCAGCATAAAAGAGTCGAACATTAGGTTAATAACTACATTGGCGGCCCTACACAGATTATCGGCGTGCGGGACACAAGCGAGTGGAAGGATTGGAATCCTGAAATCCGCAAACCATACGAACAAACTATCCGGCAGGTCTGGATGGAAGATCCGCAACATGTCCGCGAACTTGAGAGGCGCATGGAGACGTTCACGCCAGTCCTCCTCATCGCGAGAGGCACAATAGGGCGCAGAGAGCTACGTTCTATTGACCTGCCTGCACCACCGCTTTAGCACAGTCACATAGCCTCGCCTAATTCGACGCTGAAATTGATCTTTGCACTCTCTCGCTCTTGCGGTTTGACTGCAACCTCGGGCGGTGGGGGGATTGGGGATTCGAGTTTGGCTTCGGGCAGCAGGGCGCTGAGAAATTCATACAACTCCCTGCTCTGCCCGGCACGCGTCATCTGGCGCAACTGTTCGCGGGCATGACGGATACGCGCCTCCGGGTAGGCGGCGATCCTGCCGATGAGGATTTTCGGATGCCCTGTCCTAGTCACCTGCTCGTCGGACATGTTCAGTTCTTCAAACAACTTCTCGCCAGGGCGCGGGCCTGTGAACAGGATGTCGATGTCCTCGTAGGGTCTGAACCCTGAGAGCGTGATCGTGTCCTGCGCGAGATCGAGGATGCGCACCGGCTCGCCCATGTTGAGGATGAAGATCTCCCCACCGTGCCCCATCGTGCCAGCTTGCAGCACGAGTTGGGCGGCTTCCGGGATGGTCATGAAGTAGCGCAGCATGTGCGGGTCGGTGACGGTGACGGGGCCGCCCCGGCGTATCTGTTCGAGGAAGATGGGAATGACTGAGCCGGTCGAGCCGATGACGTTGCCGAAGCGCACGGCCACGTAGCGGGTGGCGAAGCGCCGATCCAAATCCTGAATCAGCAACTCGGCGACGCGCTTGGACGCACCCATCACGGAGGTCGGGCGCACGGCCTTGTCGGTCGAGATGAGGACGAAGGCGTCCACCCCGCTCTCGCCCGCGATCTCGCCCAGCAGGTTGGTGCCGAGCGCGTTGTTCTTGATCGCCTCGACGGCGTTCGATTCCATCAAGGGCACGTGCTTGTGCGCCGCTGCGTGGAGCACGACGTGCGGCCGGTGCGCCGCGAAGACGGCGCGCACCCGCGCCTCATCACACACGTCGGCGACCAGCGGCACGACGCGCAGTTCGGGCCACGCGCCGCGCAACTCGCGGTCGATCTCGAACAGCGCGAACTCGGCCCGCTCGACCAGCAGCAGACTGGCGGGCCGGAAGCGCGCCACCTGGCGCGCCAACTCCGAGCCGATGGAGCCGCCCGCGCCCGTCACCATCACGATTTTGCCGGTCAGGAAGCGCTGCACATTCGCCTCGTCGAGCTGGATAGACTCGCGCCCCAGCAAGTCTTCGATTTGGAGATCGCGGATGCGCGTGATCTTCACGCGCCCCTGGATGATGTCGTCCAGACCGGGGATGATCCGCGCTTTGACCTGGCTCTGCTCGCAGAGGTCGAGGATGCGGCGGAACTCGCGGCGCGAGGCGTGGGCAATAGTGATAACGACGTGATCGATCCCCAGTTCACGCACTAGCCGCGGCAAGTCTTGCGTCACGCCGAGTACCTTGACGCCCTGTATAAGCGAGCCTTGCTTGTTCGGGTTGTCATCCACGAACCCATTGATGTTCAGCCCCATGTCGCTGCGGTTGATGATTTCGCGCGCCGCGATCATGCCCGCGCGCCCCGCGCCGATCAGCAGCACCGGTTTGCGCTGCCCGTTCTCCACGACCGGCGCAACCTTTTGTTGCGTCTCCCACTCATAGACGGCCCGCCGCAGCACGCGCGCGGTCAATAGCCCGCCATAGGCGAAGAAGCTATCCATCAAAGCGACCGAGAGCGGGACGCGCCAATCTTGCATGCTTTCAGGCAAGCCCAGCCGCAGCCCCAGGATGAGTAGCGCCGACCACCAACCCGCGATAATAAAAGCCTTCACTTCGATCATGCCGATGTAGCGCCAGATGAAGGTGTAGCCGCCTGCCAATAGTAGCGCCAGAAACTGGATCAGCACCACGTAAGGGAGTTGGATTGACAGGCGGCGCAAGTCCTCTGCGGGAATACTGAAATCGAACCGGAGTAGATAGGCAAGGATGAACGACGCAGCCAACACTGACAGATCGACCGCCAACTGGTAGCGCTTAGCGCGCAGCCTGGTTAAGCCGAAGCGCTCTCTGGTGTTTCTCTGGCTCATAAACATTTGGCGATCACGCTGCTAGCTAGCAGCGTGATCGCCATCCTCCTTCGTGCGATTTGCTTCTGAACTGTTAAGACAAAAGAGAGATCAGGGGCCGAAAACTCCGGCCGCCCAAGCCCTGCCAAGTTAAAGCGCGCGGGGCACGAGCCGGCTTAATCTATCCGGCACGCACCGCTTATTCTCCGCGCACGCTCCTGGCCAGTGAGGCCACGATCTCCTCACTGGTTGGCGGCAGCGCCCGGCCGGGCCGCACGATTACCCGGCAGGTCTGCCACAACACCGTCACGTCCGCACGCCAACTGCGCACGCGCAGATACTCCGCATAACCTTGCAGCTTGAACGGCTGCAACTTGGTTAGATAAAACTGCTCGCGGTCGCCCGCGACCTGCGCGAGCAGAGTCTCTTCGTTCCGCAGCCTGAGCGTCACCGGATCGGTGAGGCCGGGCCGCGCCCGCAGCACGAGCCGCCACGCCGGGTTGTCGAGATCGACGTAGCGCGGGACTTCGGGGCGCGGGCCAACTAATGACATGTCGCCTTTGACGACGTTCCACAGTTCCGGCAACTCGTCGAGCTTAGTCCGGCGCAGTAGCCGGCCGATGCGCGTCACGCGGGCGTCGTTGGCCGCAGTCACCAGCGGCCCGCTTGCGCCGCCCCGCATCGTGCGCAGCTTGTACAGTACGAAGTCGCGCCCGCTGCGCCCCACGCGCCGCTGGCGAAACAGCACGCCCCCCGGCGAGCTGACAGCGATGGCAAACGCCGCGAGGCCGAGTACCGGCGACAGCAACACGAGCGCGCACAGCGCGAGCGCCGCCTCGACCACGCGCGGGCAGCCAGCTTGCACGAGCGCCGCCGCAGCCTGTGCATCGTCGGTCAAATCTGCTCTACGTGTCTCCGCCGTCATGGTCAGGACATTTGCTACCGACCGCCGTGCTGCCCACTTTAAGCTCACGCAAGCGCCGGCGGCATGCGCATTCAAGACTTCCGCACTATGACGAAGACGCCGAACTCGGGCGCGGTCGAGGCGAGCGCCGCCTGCGCGCCGACGGCGGGTGCGACCGGCAGCCCCGTCAGTGGCAGGCGCAGATGCTTGCCGTCATACGTGCCGCTCGCTACAGGTCGGCCGAAGTAATTCTGCGCGTCACGGACTTCGTACTGCGCGCCGACCATCAGCACGCCGGCCGCGTCCACCTCCACCGTCGCGCGCAAGTCCCAGTTGTAGATGACGACGTGCGCGCGCCCCGGCTCGTACTGGTTCGGGCGGACGAAAACTTCGACGCCGGCCGGCCGGCCATTCTCATTGCGTACCCAACGGCTGTGTTGGTCGAAGCCTGTAGCCTGCTGCCACGCGGGGAAGTCGAGTGCCTTGTCTTGCAGGGTAAAAGCTTCGGCCTTGCGCCCCTGAAAATAGGTGTTGCGATCCCACGTGTAGGCTGACGCAGCGTCCGGCGTCAGCCCGAGCGCGAGCAGTTGCGCCGGGCTGTAGAAAAAGTTGCCCGTCATCGACACGCTCTGCCAGTCGCGCACGTCGGCGGCGAGTGTGCTGCCGACGAAGTGATTGTCTTTGACCGTCAGGTCTTGATTGTTCGTCGCGCCGTAGTGCAGGCGCACGCTTGGCTTGGCAGCACCCACGGTTAAAGTCTGATACGTGTAGTTGCTGACGAGCGCGACGCGGGCGGCCGGGCGCTCGCCGCCAACGAGGATGTTGTCGTAGCGCGACCCTGCGGCGGTCGCTGCGCCGTTGTTGAACGAGACGTTGCCCTCGAAGAGGAAGCCAGTGATGTCGCCCTCTTCGGTGTAGGCGTGGATGCCCCAACCGAACTGGTTGAACATGACGTTGTCGCGGATGAGCTTCGTGCCTGCTTCGTTCTGCGTGTAGATGGCGTGCCCATGCCCGCGGTCGGGCGGGGAATTTTGAAAGCCGTTGTTGTAGATGATGCAGCCGTAGACTTCCGCGTCCACGGCCGGCGACCAGGCGGCGATACCATTGCCGCAGTCATGCACGACGAGGTTGACGAGCTTCGTGTGCGGCCCGAAGACCTCCACCCCCGTCGGTCGCTCCTTTGTGCGGTCAGGGTCAGAGTCCAATACCTCGAAGCCCCAGTAAGTTGCCCACGCGCCCGCGACCGTGAGCGAGCCATCAATAGTCGCGCGCTCACCGGCGAGTTGCGCGAGCAGCACGGGGCGCGCGTCCTGGCCGGTCAAGGCGCTCTTAAACGCACCTTTGTAGGTACCGCCGCGCAGCCACATGGTGTCGCCGGCTTTGACCTGCGCGGGCTGCGCCAAAGCGGTTGCCAGATCCCACGGGCGCGCCTTGCTCCCGTCGCCGTCACGCCGGCCCGACGGGGCGACGTAGAACTGCGCGCCCTTCGTCGCCACCGGATGCGACGGTGGCAGTGTCGGAACTTCCGCGCGCCGCACGTCGGCGAGGGATAACGCGTGCGTGCCGCGTTGGCGCGCGTCATTGATGACATGGTCGCGTTGGCCAGCACCGCGCTTGAACGGATGGACGGCAAAAGCAGCGACGATGATCGCCGCGACGAGCGCGCCGCCGATGGCGAAACGCGCCGCTAAATTTTTCCCTGCCGGTGTTCGCCGCACAAGCCCGCCTCTCTCGCTAGACCGTCACGCCCAACTCCGCGACCGGCACAGCGGCGTGCGCCCGCGCGCGGCGCGCGCAGATGGCGCGCACCGTATTGACCACGTGCGCCAACTCGTCCACGCGCATGCCGGGGAAGATCGGCAGGCTGACCAGCCGCGCCCACTCCGTCGTCGCCACAGGAAAATCTTCCGGCCGCCAGCCGAACGTCTCGCGGTAGTAAGGGTGCAGGTGCAGCGGTCGCCAGTGGACGGAGCAGCCGACGCCCGCGCGCTTCAACTCGGCGATGAACTCGTCGCGGCCGAGCGTCAACCGTTCGAGCCGCAGGCGCAGTGGGAACAGGTGCCACGA
>JANMAD010000127.1:0-2472 GCA_031359515.1 Acidobacteriota bacterium
TGAGACGCATGCCAACGCATTGGTCGTGCCGGAAGCGGCCGTCGTCGTTGATGGCGACGAGAGTTTCGTCTTCGTCGTGCGGCACACGGATAAAGAGGGCGACACGGTCGAGCGGCGCAAGGTGACCATCGGCATACGCGAAGGTGGGCGCGTGGAGATCACGGACGGCTTGCAGGAGAGCGAGCGTGTGGTCACGACGGGCGCGTTCGGTTTAAGCGATGGCGCGCGGATCAAAGTGGTCGAACCGGCAGACGATAACGCTCCCGCCAAGAGCGAAGAGAAATGAACATCGCGCGCTTCGCCGACCGTCATCATAAGGCGACTTATCTGATCGTCGCGCTGCTGTGCGTCGCAGGCCTGTACAGCGTCTGGCAACTGCCGTCGAGTATCTATCCGGAAGTCGAGTTCCCGCGTATCGTCGTCGTGGCTGAAGGCGTGCAACTTGAGCCGCGCAACATGGTGACGGCGGTCGCACGCCCGCTCGAAGACGCGGTCAGCGCGTTGCAAGGCGTGCAGATCGCGCGCATCGTCTCGCGCTCGGTGCGCGGCTCGGCTGAAGTCTCGATCCAGTTCGCGCCCGGCACGGACATGCAACTCGCGTTGCAACTCGCGCAGGCGAAAGTCACCGAAGTGCAGCCCAACTTGCCGCCCGGCATCGAGTTGGACGTGCAACGCCTTACGCCGTCCGTCTTTCCGATCATCAGCTACAACCTGACCGGCGCGCCGCCCGTCGTCTTGCGCGATCTCGCCACCTACACGATCCGGCCGCGGCTCGCGCGTCTGGCGGGCGTCGCGCAGGTGCGCGTCGAAGGCGGCGACGCGCGCGAGATCGAAGTCGTTATCACGCCCGCACGGCTGGCGGCGAATCATCTGACCATCGGGCAGATCGAGGACGCCATCGCGCAGACGAGCGCGGTCTCTGCGGTCGGGCGCGTGAGCCGCGACTATCAGCAGTACAACGTGCTTGCCACCGGCGAAGCGCTCTCGCTGGCGGACATCCGCCGCATCGTCGTGGCGACGCCCAGTTCGACGGGCCGCACGCCCGAAGACAACGGCGCGGATCGCACCCCGATTCACGTGGGCGACGTTGCAGAGGTGAAGTACGGCGCGGAGGATCGCACCAGCATCTTCACCGGCGACGGCGTGCCCGCCGCGATTGTCAGTGTGACGCGGCAGATCGGCGGCAACACCGTCGCCATCGCCGACGAGGTTGACGCGGTGATGACCGCGCTGCGTCCCCAACTCCCACGCGGCGTGCAGGTCGAGCGCGTCTATAATCAAGCGGCGCTCGTGCGCGCCTCCATCGCCAACGTGCGCGATGCGATCTTGATCGGCGGCTTGCTTGCCGTCGTCGTGCTGCTCGCGTTTCTCGGGCACGTGCGCATCACGATCATCGCCGCCACCACCATCCCGCTCACCGTCCTTATCACGTTTTTCTTCATGTGGCTGTGCGGGCAGACCTTCAACCTGATGAGCTTGGGCGGGATCGCCGTCGCTATCGGGTTGGTGATTGACGATGCGGTGGTCGTGGTCGAGAACATCGAACGGCATCTGCGCCGCCGGACTGTCGAACATCGGCGCGATGCGATCTACGGCAGCGTCGGCGAACTGACGGCGGCGGTCGTCGGCTCGACGTTGACGACGGTCGTCGTCTTCCTGCCGCTTGCGTTGCTCGAAGGCGTGACGGGGCAATTCTTCGCGGCGTTGTCGGTTGCGCTGACGGTCGCGGTGCTGGTCTCGCTCGTCTTGGCGTTGACGCTCATCCCATTGCTGGCCGATCAACTGTTGCCGCGCGATCAGCATGAAGACCCTGAGCTATTGTCCGCGCGGGCGGATCATCAGATCGAGCGGGAAGACGAAGCGGGCGCGCTGCACGAAGCGGGCGGGAGTCTGGCGCAACGCATACAACGTTTCATCGCGGGCATTGAGCGGCGCTATGTGAGCGCGCTCGATTGGGCGCTCGCGCACCGGCGCGCGAGTGTCGCGGTGACGCTCGTTGCGGTCGCGCTCGGCGCGCTGGCCTATACGCGTTTGGAGACGGGCTTTTTACCGGAGATGGACGAGGGCGGCTTCGTCCTTGACTATCGGCTGCCGCCGGGCACGTCGCTCGCGGAGACGAATCAGGTCATCTCGCAGATCGAAACGATCCTGCGCGCGACACCGGAGGTCGCCGCCTACTCGCGGCGCACCGGCTCGCAACTCGGCTTCTTCGCCACCGAGCCAAACGAGGGCGACATTCTCGTGCGGCTGAAAGATACGCGGGCGCGCGATTCCGCCACAGTCATTGACGATCTGCGCGGGCAGATCGAAGCGCGTCTGCCGCAAGCGAACGCCGAGTTCGTGAAATTGTTGGAGGACGTGATCAACGATCTCGCGGGCGAGCCGCGCCCGGTCGAGATCAAATTGTTCGGCGACGATCTAAGGGTGCTACAACGCACAGCGGCGGAAATCGGCGAGCGCGTGGAAAAACTG
>JANMAD010000390.1:0-3510 GCA_031359515.1 Acidobacteriota bacterium
TTGTTATACATCGGCGCGGACAGCATCGCTTATCTCGATCAAGGCGATGCCTGGCTGCGCGGCGATTGGGCGACCGCCCTCAATGCGCTTTGGAGTCCGCTCTACGCATGGCTGCTCGGTCTGACCTTGCACGTCTGCAAACCAACCCCTTATCAAGAGTTCACCATTGCCCGCCTGCTCAACTTTTTGATCTACACGGCCGCGCTCGCCGCCTTCGCTTATTGTTTGCGCGGGCTGCTCCGCATGCGTGGCGCGCACATTATTTTCGGCTCTCAAGAGCAAGCCGTAACGGCCGACGGCCGGGCCGCGCACGGTTGGCTTGCGCCCCATACGCTGCTCATGCTCGGCTATGCGCTGTTCATCTGGACTTCGCTCCAGATGAATCACGTCTCGCGCATCAGTCCCGACCTGCTTGTCTCCGCGCTCGTCTATCTCGCGGCGGGTTTGCTGTTGCGCATCCGCGCCGGCCGCGACGAGTGGCGCACGTTTGCGCTGCTTGGTCTCGTGCTTGGCTTGGGCTATCTGGCGAAGACCGTCATGTTCCCCCTCGCGCTCGTCTGGCTGGCGTGCTGTTTCTGCGCCGTACGACGAATGCGCCAAGTCCTGCCGCGCGTCATGCTCGCGTTACTCATCTTTCTTATCATCGCCAGTCCACTTGTCATTGCGCTATCGCGCAAGCAACACCGCTTGACCATCGGCGACAGTGCGCGCCTCAACTATGCCTGGTACGTCAACCGCGTGACACCATTCACCCACTGGCAAGGTGAGACGCCGGACGCGGGCCGGCCCGCGCACCCCACGCGCCACATCTTCGCCGCGCCCGACGTTTACGAGTTCGCCGCGCCCGTCGGCGGCACATACCCGCCGTGGTACGATCCCGCCTACTGGTACGAAGGCGTGCGGCCCCATTTCAACTTACGCCAGCAAGCTCGCGCCATCGCCCGCAATTTATTCTTAGTCGGCCGCTATGTCTGTTACAGATTTTTTCTGCTCACAACCTTAATCGGGCTGTGCTTGCTCTTCTATCTCAGCGGGCGTGGCCGGCGTCTTGGCCGCGACATCCTCACCTATCGTGTCTTACTCTTACCCGCGCTCGCCGCCTGCTTTATTTATCTGCTGATCAACGTCGAGGTGCGCTACATCGCGCCTTTCGTCACGCTCATCGGTCTCAGTCTCTTCGCGGCCGTGAGTTTGCCCGCGCACGAGCCGAGACAGCGTGTACTGCCGTTGATAATTTGGTGCGTGCTACTGACCGGTGCGCTGTCGCTCGCGCCGGCCGTCGCGCGTGATGTCATGGCCACGGCGCGCGATGCCGTCGCCGGTTCGGTCGCAGATGATGTGCAATGGCAAGTAGCAGATGAGTTGCGCAAGGCGGGTGTGCCTGCGGGCGCGCCGGTCGCCGTCGTCGGCGACGCGATGTATGCGGCGTGGCCGCGACTGGCGCGCGTGCATGTCGTGGCGGAGTTGCCGACGAAGCCGCAGGGTAACGTGGAGACCTTCTGGGCGGCGGATGAGTTACGCCGGCATCAAGTGCTGGCGACGGCATTCGGGCTTGAAGCCGGCGCACAGATCGTTGTTGCACAGAACGTGCCGCGTCATGCTTTTGTTGACGGTTGGCGACCACTAGGCACAACCGGCTACTACTTCTTATCGCCTGCCGACGTACCAGTGCATCTCATCATTGACTGAACCCGTGCAGCGCACGCCGCACGCGCAAACGATTCATAACAATGGCTTCGCACCCAGCCCGAACTCGGCGGGAGTGGGCAGCGTGTTGCTCGCGTCGTACTCGCGCAAAGCCTCTTGCAGCGCTTTGCTCTTGTTGAGCCATGTGGCTGTCGCAAGGTCGTAACGCGCGAGCACACTTTCGAGCCAGTAGGTGCGATTCTCCGCCAACCACTGCGCGCGATAGTCCCCTTTGATCGTGCCCAACTCTTCGGCCATCTCGCGCAGCCCGTTGTAGATCGCGCCCGTGTAGCGGTTCAACCGATGCACCTTGCGCGCGTCGCCGAGATTCAGATATGCCTGCCAGTAGTCGCGGCTGAACTGCTCGACGAGTTCCATGCGCCGCCCCAGATGATCGAAGCGCGTAGCAGCAAGGTGCATCGCGGCGATCATCTCGCGGTTGCGCCGCGCCGCGCGCCCTTTCGCGCGCAACGTCTCTTCCGCCGCTTCAACACTCAGACGCATCTCACGCACTTTGTCGTGTAACGCACGCGCCTGTTCCTGAAAGGCAGACGTGAACGGCTCTTGCCAGAACAACTGATCACTTGAGCCTTTACCGAGCAACGTATTGACGCTGCCGAGCGCGCGGAGCGCATGCGTCAGATCATCGCCCTCGCGGCGGAAGAAGGCCCAGTCGAAATCACGGTCGAACTGTGCCGCGTCCAACGGCGCGGGCTGCCACGAAGCCGCCCCGCCCAACACGATGCCGTACCACGTCGTCTCAAACAGCGTCTCGCCATCATCGTCCCAGGACGTGTTCATCATGCCGAGCGCGCCCGCCGCTTGCCCGTCGCGCACGAAGTTCGTGATGTTCTTGACGGCGGCGTCTTCGTTCGGAAAAATCTGATTCCAGTTTTGCACGCCGGGACAGACGAACTGTTCCAGCCCCGCGTCCTTGAACGGCTTGATGCGCGCCACGAAATCCTCCCGCGCCCCGTAAGCCCAGTTCATCACGATCATGTCGCGCGGCACTTCCTTGAGCAGGTCGGGATGATTAAGCGCGATGTCGCCCCAGAACATCAGCCGCCGTCTGTACGGGCGCAGGACTTCGCGCACACGATTCAAATGCGCAAAATAGACCGCGCCGACGCCTTTCGCTTTGACTTGCTCGCGGCTCTGCCCTTCGCCCAATTCAAACGTCTCGTCCGCGCCGATGTGGAAGAATTGACCGGGGAAAAGCTCGTTCAATTCTTTATACCAATCAGCGATCAGCTTGTACGTGCCCTCCTGCTGCGGCGACAGCACGTCGCCATAAGGCGTCTCGGCCAGATCGTTGTACTGCTCGAAGCGTAGGACTTTATGCAAGTGGCCGAAGGTCTGCTGTTCGGGCACAAGCTCGATGTGATAACGCTGCGCGTAAGCGACCAGCTCTTTGATCTCTGCGGGCGTGAGCGCGCCGCCCGGTGGGCCTGCGAGCGGCTGCGCTTCGCTGGCGAACACATGCTCCATGTAGAACGAGTGCATGTTGAGCTTGTACATCGCCTCTGTGCGCAACTGTCGTTTGATGTATTCGACGGTCGGCACGGGGCCGCGGCTGATGTCGTCTGAGACGGCGCGCCAGCGCATCGCGGGCCAATCAACTATTTGCACGCCCGGCACGTATGCGTCCGCGCCGTTGCCGCGCACGAGTTGCTTCAACGTCTGCAAGCCGTAGAACGTGCCCGCCGCCGTTTTGCCCGCGACGATCACGCCGTCCGCATTGACGCTCAACAGATAAGCTTCATCATCGAGTTGCGCCGACGCATACACACCCGCGCGTTTGAGCGCCGCTCGCACGGGCGCGCT
>JANMAD010000181.1:0-10995 GCA_031359515.1 Acidobacteriota bacterium
GTCGAAAAGATTTCCGACTTGCGCGTCGGGATCGTCGTGTTGCGCTCGATCAGTTTGGTGAACACGCCGCCGAGCGTTTCGATGCCGAGGCTTAAAGGCGTCACGTCGAGCAACAGGATGTCGGTCTTCTCACCCGACAGCACGCCCGCTTGCACGGCTGCGCCAACCGCGACGACTTCGTCCGGGTTCACAGACTTATTCGGCTCTTTGCCGAAGTGGTTCTTGACCATCTCCTGCACTTTGGGGATGCGCGTCGAGCCGCCGACGAGCACGACCTCGTCGATCTTATTCGCCTCCACGCCCGCGTCCTTCAAAGCCTGCTCGACCGGCGGCATCAGCCGCTTCAAGATCGGCTCCACTAAGCCCTCGAACTTGCCGCGCGTCAACTTCATCACGAGATGCTTCGGCCCCGATTGGTCGGCGGTGATGAACGGCAGATTGATCTCCGTCTCCATCGCGGACGATAGCTCGATCTTCGCCTTCTCGCCTGCCTCTTTCAGCCGCTGCAAGGCCATCTTGTCGTTCGAGAGATCAATCCCTTGATCCTTCTTGAACTCTTCGATGATCCATTTAATCAACGCCTCGTCTATGTCGTCGCCGCCGAGGTGCGTGTCGCCGTTCGTGGATTTGACTTCGACCACGCCTTCGCCGACTTCGAGGATCGAGATGTCGAACGTGCCGCCGCCGAAGTCGAACACGGCGATGGTCTCTTCCTTCTTCTTGTCGAGACCGTAGGCGAGCGCGGCGGCCGTCGGTTCGTTGACGATACGCAGCACTTCGAGACCGGCGACTTTGCCGGCGTCCTTCGTTGCCTGCCGTTGCGCGTCGTTGAAGTAGGCAGGCACAGTGATGACGGCCTTATCAACTTTCTGCCCCAGATAATCTTCGGCCGACTGCTTCATCTTTTGCAGGATCATGGCCGAAATCTCCGGCGGCGACCAGTCCTTCTCGCCCGCGCCGATACGCACGTCGCCGCCATTCGCTGCCGCCTTCACCTGATACGGCACTTGCCGCTTCTCTGCCGTCACTTCGTCGAAGCGGCGGCCCATGAAGCGTTTGATCGAATAGATCGTGTTCTCCGGGTTGGTCACTGACTGGCGTTTGGCCACCTGCCCGACGAGCCGGTTGCCGTCTTTGGTGAAGGCAACCACGGAGGGCGTCGTTCGGCCGCCTTCCGAATTCGTGATGACGGTCGGTTCGCCGCCTTCCATCACGGCCACGACCGAGTTGGTCGTGCCGAGGTCTATGCCGATAATCTTGCTCATTGCTTTACTCTCCAGAAATGTTTTTGACTGCCCGTCCTACGACTCGCCCGACTGGCCGCTAAAGCCCGACGGATACTTATTGCCACTAGATTCTGCTGTCATTGCTTGAATGCGCGGTCAGTATAATATCTGAGTCTGTCTTTGTCAACTTTCCATCGCGCAAGGATGTAGCGACTCCGCATTCCATTGTAAGTTGAATTATTTGGCAGTTTAGCGGCGACGTTGGACGTGCTTATCTCTGTTCGTTCAGCAGTCGCGAGGCATGAAAGACGTAGTGTATGCCGGAGGCGAGGGCGAAGGCGAAGACGGTTGTATAGACGACGGGGAGATAGCCGCTCAGCACGGGGAAATGCGCGGCGGTGAGGACGGCGATGATGGCGCAAATCTGCACGGTCGTGCTGATCTTGCCGAGCAGTGAAGGGCGGAAATTGCGGAAGCCGGTCACCATGTTGATGGCGGCGGCCCCGACGATGATAAATATGTCGCGGCTGATGACCGTGGCCGTCACCCAGAAGGGAATAGGGAAATGGCGCGGCAACGGACTGGGCAGGATGTTGTGCTGCGATAGGGCGATGAAGGCCGTGACGAGCATCAGTTTGTCGGCGATGGGGTCGAGGATGCGGCCCAACTCCGATCCTTGTTTCAGATTCCGCGCCAGCAAGCCGTCCAGCCCGTCCGTCACGCCCGCGACAACGAAGACGAAGAGCGCCCAGCCGAAGCGTCCATAGACGAGCAGCGTGACGAAGACCGGGATGAGCGCCATGCGCATCACAGTCAGCAGATTAGGGAGCGTGATGATGCGGGAAGACATGGGCAAAGTTTAAGGTTCAAGGTTCAAAGTTCAAAGTCAGAACCTCAGGCTCACTTTGAACCTTGAACCTTAAACTTTGAACTATTGGGCGCAGCGCAGTTCTAACAGCGAGACTTCGGGCAGGCAGCCGTAGCGCACGGGTAGGACGACCGTGCCGAGTCCGCGTGTGACGTAGATTTGCGTGTCGCCGAGGCGGCCCAGCCCGCGCAGCATGCGCCGGCGCGGGCGGCCCGAACGCGAGCGCTCCGAGCGCAGAGTGACTTGCCCGCCGTGCGTGTGCCCGCTCAGGACGAGATCGACGCCGGCGCGTGCGGCGCGGCGCAAGATAATCGGGTTGTGCGCGAGCAGCAACTTCAACTCGTCGCTGCTTGACCCGGCCAGCGCGAGCGGCAAATCTTCGAGGCCCACCATCGTGTCGTCCACGCCCGCCAGCCAGAAGGACGCGCCGCGATGCTCGAAGCGCATGCCTTCGTTCACCAGCATCTTGATGCCTTCGGCGCGAAACAGATCGGTGATGAGCGCGGCATCCGTCCAGTGGTCATGATTGCCCAGCACGGCGTAGACGCCGCAGCGTGCGCGCAGACGGCCGAGCATCTCAGCGCAGGGCACGGCGTAGCCGCGCTCGTGCGAGACGTAGTCGCCGGTCAAGGCGATAATGTCAGGCTTCAGGCTGTTGGCCGTAGCAATCGCGCGCTCGATCTGTGCGCGCCCCGTGAACGGACTGTGGTGTATGTCCGAGAGTTGCACGATACGCAAACGGTTGAGCGCGGGTGGCAGCCGGCGCAACTTGATGACGTGGCGTTCGACGACGAGTTGGTACGGTTCAGCGAAGGCGGAGCGCGCCATCTGTGCCAGCGTGTCGGTGAGTGCGCGCCAGGCTGTCGGACGCGCTGCGGGGGCACGACGCCGAGCCTTCCATCTTGCGATGTTCGTCATAGGCGGTTCGTTTGAGTCCTGAAATTAATTAAATTGCGCGAGAGCTTCCTTGATCCCTTCCCTTCGAAAGCTCGCGCATTATAGACACGGCGATATTAAAAGGCAACGATCCGCACCAGCGCGGGGAGAAAAATAAGGCGTTTGCACGCGCACCGCAATAAATGGGTGTGCGCCGTCCGTGCGTGTCCATTTGGCGCGCATCAACCAGATGGAGGCAGCGTCAGCGGCCAGTAGATGGGCACGAGCAGCATGATGATGATGAAGACGGCGACGGTTAAGATACCGCCGACCTTGACGAAGTCGAAGAAGCGATAGCGGCCGGGCGTGTAGATAAGCACGCAGGCAGGCTCAAGCGGGGTCATGAACGAGCAAGACGCGGCGTAGGTGACGGCGACGGCGAAGGCGCGCGGGTTGAGACCGAGCGCGAGCGCCGTCTTGATCGCGACGGGCAGCACGACGAGCGCCGCCGCTTGATTTGACATGGGCTGCGTCAACGCGATGGTTAGCAGGATGAAGCCACCTAAGACCGCGTATGGGCCGTAGCCGCCCAGCACATTCTTGATCAGATCGGCGAGATACTGATCCGCGCCGGTCTTAGTCATCGCTGTGCCGAAGCCGATCATGCCGGCGATCAGCACGATGAGTCGCCAGTCGATCATGTTGTACATCTCCTGCGTGCGGACGGCGCGCGTCACAAGCAGCAACAGCACACTGATGAGGACGGCGACCGAGAGCGGTAGATTGAACGGGTGAAAGACTGAAAGCAGGAGGAACAAGCTGAAGGCGGCCAACGCCCAACCCCGCTTCGACGCGCGCCCGCGCATCTCCGACACTTCTTCGAGCAGCAGCAAGTTGCCTTCCGTCGCCAACTGCTCGACGCTCGCGCGCCGCCCCTGCACGAGCAGCAAGTCGCCGAAGCGTAAGCTCACGGTGCTGAGTTTCGACAGCAACGCGACGCCGTGCCGGTTGATCGCGAGCGCGGTCAGATTGTAGCGCTCGCGGAAGCGCGTGCCCTTGAGCGTGCGCCCGACCAGACTTGAGCCGCGCAAGACCATGGCCTCGAATAGCTCCACGCCGCCCGTCTCCAGGTCTTCATCGCTCAGCTTGAAGTCGGCCTTGATCTCTATGCCCGCCTCGCTCTTGACGCGCAGGATGTCCTCCATGCGCCCCTGCACGAGCAGCAAGTCGGCGGCCTGTATGCGTTCGTCTGCGCGCGGCGCGATGCGGCCCTGCTTGCCGCGCAGGATGCCGACCACTGTCAAGTCCATCGCTTGCGTCAAGTCAGCCTCGGCGAGCGTCTGCCCGACGAGCGGCGAGCCATTGAGCACGACGACTTCGGTCATGTACTCGCGGATGTGGTACTGCTCGGTCAGATCGGTCGCGCCGCCACGCGCGGGCAGCAGACGCAAGCCCAGCACAACCATGTAGAGCATGCCGACGCCGACGATGGCCACGCCCACGCGCGTCAACTCGAACATGGTGAACGGCGGCATGCCGTATTGCGGCAGCGCGCCGCTGACCGCCAGATTCGTGGACGTGCCGATGAGCGTGCAAGTGCCGCCCAGAATTGCGCCGAAGGCGAGCGGCATCAAGAGCTTCGACGGCTGCACCTGCGCTCTGGTCGCGATCCCCAGCACCACGGGCACGAGCATCGCGGTCGTCGTCGTGTTCTTCATCACCGACGCGCAGCCCGCCGCGACGAACATAATCATTACCGTCAGCTTAAACTCGTTGCCGCCCGCAATGCGGTGCAGGCGTCGCCCGACCGTGTCCACCACGCCCGTCTTCACCAGTCCGCCCGTCAGGATGAACAGCCCGGCGATGATGATGACCACGTCGTTCGAGAAACCGCTGAAAGCGTCCGTCGGCGTGACGGTGCGCGTGACGATCAGCGCGATGACGAGGATGATGGCAACGATGTCAACGGGGATGCGCTCCGTGCCGAAGAGGACGAGCGCCACCAGCAGCAGGACTAGCACCGTGATGATAGGGAGAGTCATAGCCGCCTCTGTTATACTGTCCGCATACGCACAAGCATCTAGCAGAAAGAAAAACCTGCCGACTCATGCGCCGGCAGTGTCACAAAATAAAGGGGGAAGCCTCGCTCGTGAGCCAGCATCGCATTCTCGTCATAGAAGATCAAGAAGACTTGGCGGAACTTTACGAATCGGCGCTCAAGCAGTCCGGCTACGCCGTGAGCAACGCCTACACAGGCGAAGAGGGCTTGGCAGAGTTTCAGACGCACGGCGCGGACGCGGTGTTGCTGGACATGACGCTGCCGGAGATGCACGGCACGAAGGTGCTAGAAGAGATTCGGCAACTGTCGTCGAGCGTGCCCGTCGTGGTAGTGACGGGCGAGACGATGGCCGAATCGCGCGCCGTCTGCGAACGGCTCGGCGTGCAAGAGTATCTGGCTAAGCCGCCCGACCTGAACGCATTGCGCACAGCCTTCGCGCGCGTCTTGGCGCAGCCTACGCACGACGAAGCGTACATGGTCGTCACCGTCCGTCTGCCGACGCGCGTGCTGCAACAACTCACCGAGATCGATCCTAACTTAGAGCGCGCCATCACGCGGCTCTGTGATCAGCAGGCGCAGACAAAATAGCCCCGCGCCAGGATTATGGTATGTGAGCCGCGCGGCACGCTTCATTACGTTGCAGCACTTTCAGCGACGAGTTTGCGCGCCGCATGAATGATTAAGGAGAGAGAAAATGTCACAGAAGACTTACGCGGAAGACGTAGTTAAACTCGCGCAGGCGAACGAAAATTTCCGGCAGGTGCTATTCACGACCGAGCGTTCGCAACTCGTGCTGATGGCCATTCAGCCGGGCGAAGAGATCGGCGCAGAGGTGCATGAAGGGATCGATCAAGTGTTGGCGTTCGTCGCGGGCGAAGGCGAGGCCGTGTTGGCCGGCGAGTCGCATGCGGTGCGCGCGGGCAGCGTCGTCGTCGTGCCCGGCGGCACGCGCCACAACTTCATCAACAAGGGCAACACGCCGCTCAAACTCTACACCGTCTATACGCCGCCGGAGCACGCGGACGGCACGATTCATCGCACGAAGGCCGAGGCGGACGAGTACGAGCGCGAGGAGCATCACTGAGCCGGTAAGCAGAGCCTCGCGTCCTTCTCTTTGCGTCTTTGCGTGAGAATCTTACGTTCAAAAGAATAGCCTCACGCAAAGACGCAAAAGTAGTGGGGCAGGCAACGCTCAATCGAACAGGGATTTGTTGACGGCGGTCGCGGCTTTCTTCGGGGCGCGTTTCTTCTTCTCACCCGCGCCGGGATGATGTGCGAGGTGTTCGGCGTTGAGGCCAAGCTCGCGTAGGGCGGCGGCAAACTTGGCGGGGCCGTGCATGGTGATGATGCGCTCTGCGCCGGTCTCGCGGGCGAGGCGGACGAGGTCTGGGAAGTCCGCGTGATCCGAGAGCGGCAGAATTAAATCCACGTCGCGATACATGTAGGGCGCGCTCTTGTTCATCGCCCAGCCCGTCAGCATGATCGTGTAATGCCGCGCGATGTTTTGCACCATCGGTTGTTTGCGACAGCCCGGTGGTGCGATCAGCACGCGCCCGCGCAGATGCTCACGATCATAACGCTCATACGGCCCGGCGAACTTTACACCCAACTCGCGGTAAATCTCCGCCACATTCCACACAGACCCGTGCAGCGTCACGCGATAGTCGCGTCTGAGCAGTAGCTCCAACGCCTCCTGACTCTTGCCGAGCGCGTACGCCAGCACCACCGGCACGCGGTCGTCCGAGAGCGCGCGATCCACGGCCGCATAGAGACGCTCGAACGTCACCACATCCGGCGGAAAATGGTATTGCTCTTCGCCGAATGTTGACTCCATCACGAGCGTGTCACACGGCACGATGACCGCATCCTCAGCCGCGACGTTCGCGCGCAACTTGATGTCGCCTGTATAAACCAAACGCTCGCCGTCGGTTTCGACCAACACTTGCGCCGAGCCGAGACAATGACCGGCCGGAAAAAATGTCAGCGCATAACGCCCGTAGTCGCGTCGCTCGCCGTAAACTTGCGTCGTCACATCAGCCTCGCCGCATCTGTGCCGGAAGATGCGCGCGGTCGCAGGTGTCGCCACAATCGCGCGATGCTCCGCGATGTGATCCGCGTGCGCGTGCGAGATGACGCAACGCTCGCGCGGGCCGTCCGCGTCGAGCCAGAGATCGAGATCGGGCAGATACAAACCTTCGCGATATTCAACTCTTAACAAACAAACACTCCTTGCGCGCAGATGAGTCACGCGCGTGCAGCGCCGGTCGCCGCGCATGTTGCCATTCATACTGTCTTCGGGAGATTCGCGGCTGCAATTATAAGGCACGCGCTGCCGGTGTGCCATCGGCAAAACTTTGCGCAGGCAACATGCCGGGCACAAACTTCTTCGTGCTATTTCGTGTGCTTTTGTGGTTTGATAGTTCAGGTCTGGGCAAGTTAAAGGCCGGCACAGAGCAGAGCGCATGGCAGAACCAAACATAACACCCACACAGGCGACCGCAACACAACGCACGCTGCTGCGCCGGCTGGCCGCAGGGCGGCTGCGGCGCGCCGAGTTGATCTATCTGGCCGCGTTCACGGCCTTCGCCGTGCTGGCCGTCTGCGCGCATCTCTATACTTATTTCGGCTGGGACGCACGCGTCGCCATTGCGCTGCAACAACTCCCCGTGCCCGGTCTGCTCAACTTCATGCGCGCCGTCTCCTACCCCGGCAACCGTTGGCATCCGTTTGCGTTGACGACCGCGACCGTGCTTGTCCTGCTCTGGCGCAGACGCCGCACGGAAGCGGCCGGACTCACCTTGAGCGTGGCCGGCGGCAGTCTGATCAACTTCATCGTCAAGCAAATCGTCGCCCGCCCACGCCCCGCCGCCGCGCTCGTCTCGATCTACAAGACGCTGCCCAGCAAAAGTTTTCCTTCCGGGCACGTCACATTCTACGTCTGCTACTTCGGCTTCCTTTTCTTTGTCGCGTACGCCGTGCTGCCGCGCGACTCTTGGGCGCGCCGCCTCGCGCTCGCGCTGTTGCCGTTGCCCATCTTGTTGGTTGGTCTCTCGCGCGTCTATCTCGGCGCGCACTGGCCCAGCGACGCGCTCGGCGCATACCTCCTGAGCGGTCTCTGGCTCGCCACCGCCCTCCATTTTTATCGCAAGTGGAAACAGCGCTCGACCTTCCACCCGGAAGATAAGGCCGCCGCCCAAGCAGACGATGTTAGTGTTCGATGATGACGGGTGTGCCGGGTGGGATGGCGTTGAAGAGTTCGATGATGTCGGCGTCGGCGAGGGCGACGCAGCCCCACGTCCAATCTGTGCCCGTGCCGCCGCCGTGAATGAAGATTTGGCCGCCGAGCGATGTGTTCCAAGGCGGTGTCTGTTTGCGTTCAATGGCGCGCACGATTGCGTTGTGCTGCGCCTGCGTGATCAACTTAGCGCGGAGGCCGCGCGCGGCGTCCTCCGCGTTCGGATAACTCAAGCCGAGCGAGACGGTGAACTGGCTGTGCGCGTTCTTCTGGCAGACGTAGAACTCGCCTTCGGGTGTGCGCCGGTCGCCCTCGCGCTCCTTGTCGTCCGTCGGGCTTGTGCCGAGCGCGACCGTATAGGTTCTGATGATGCGTCCGGCCGCATAGAGATCGAGTTGACGTTTAGTTTTACTAACCACGATGCGCGGCGCGACGAGCGGCAACTTGAGCGGCGCGGGCGACGGCGTGGGAACAGAGGCAGACGTTACTTGCGTAGCGGTTGGTTGCGCGGTGGTTGTGGCTGAAGCTTCAGGCGTGGCGCGCACTTGTGCCGTCTGACACGCAACCAGCAGCAGCGCGCCGGTTAAGGTCGCGCCACCGATGAGCCACACAAGCATACGAAGTAGCATGCAACAATTAGACAGACGCCGCGCGAATTTGTTCCCAGCCTGTTTACATGTTTTTTGCATTGGGCGTCAGGGGCGTAAGACTCACCACAGAGGCACAGAGACCACAGAGCGGGCACAGAGAACAGCGACAAGCCTCCGTGCTTCCTCTGTGGCCTCTGTGGCCTCTGTGGTGAACTGACCGCGCCCTACAAGTAGCCAACATCTGAGCCAAATCCCGCTGAAAATGCGCTACGGCAGCAGACGCCAATTGTGCGTCGGCTCAGACGGAATGCGTTTGTGTTGTTCGACCCACGCGATGATCAATTCGCGTATCTCTTCGCTCGAACGAAAGAGTTCGGACGCGCCCTTGTACATAGTGTAGCCGCCGCCGCCGTTGACGCGATAGTTGTTCGTGGCGAGCTTGAGCTTTTGCGTCATGCTCAAAGGCTGACTGTGAAAACGCAGATTGCGTATGCGCTGACCAATGGGCTGCGTGAGGTCGAGGTCGTAGTCCACGCCTTCGGCGATGTCGAAGTTGTAGCCGGGAATTTTTTCATCAATCAGATCAGCCGCAGGTTTGCCGGGCACGTAAGCCTTGAAGTATTTCGCGGAATGCTCAAGCGCGTCCTTCAATTGCTGCCCGGTTACTTCGATGACGACCAACGTGTTCTCATACTCGTAGAGCGCGGCGATGTCGCGCACCGTCACTTTCCCGCGCGTGACGTGCGCGCTTGGATTAAAACTCGCGGCCATGGACACGTCCGCGTGCCCTGCCTCCAACTGCACGCGCTGGATCAGATCGAGCAGCGCGTTATCGCGCAGGCGCGCGTCCTGCGCGGATAGCTCGACGGTTGATTCGCTGATCACGTGATTCAACCACGCTTGCGTCTCACGTTCGTAAGGCTCGGCGAGTTTCATAATCGCTGCGTCCGGCGCGACCGCCTCGACCGGCAGCGTGCGCGCTCCCTTCGCCGCCACGTGCCAGCGGCCGTCGCTTGCCTCCTTCTCAACGTACACATCCACGCGCGCGACGTGCGACGCCCAACGATTCGCCTGCGCGAGCAGCACACCATTGAGCATGACAGCCGGCACTTCGCGGTGCGTGTGCCCCATCAAAATCACGTCCACGCCTTTGACTTGCTCAGCGATGGCGATGGCCTCGTTCTCGTGTGCGACTTGACCGGGCGTCAGTTCACCCGTGCGCAGGTCTGCTTCAAGCCCCATGTGCATGGCGATGACGACGAGATCAACATGCTCCTTCTCGCGCAAGACGGCGACCCACTTCTTCGCTTCGCTGACCGGCTCGCGAAACTCAAGCCCTGCGTAGTTCTCTTTATTCTCCCAATTCGGAATACCCGGCGTCGTCAGACCGAGTATGCCGACGCGCACACCATTGCTCTCTTTGACGAGGTATGGCTGATAAGCGGTCTCGTTTGTGCCCGTGCGATAGGTGTTCGCGGAGAGCCACGGGAAATTGGCCTCGCCGCGCGCTTTATTGAGCACGTTCAGGCCGAAGTTGTACTCGTGATTGCCGACCGTCATTGCGTCGTAGCGGAGCGCGTTCATCGCGAGCATCATCGGATCGATGGGCGCGTTGTTAAGTTTGTTGTGATAGTAGGCGAGCGGCGTGCCCTGAATCGTGTCGCCCGAATCGAGCAGGAGCGCGGCCGGATTCTCCTTGCGTATCTGCGCGATGAGCATCGCTGCCTTCGCTAAACCGCGCGCGTCCGGCTTGTTCGTGTAGTAGTCGAGCGGCGCGATGTTGCCGTGCAGATCGGTCGTCGAGATAATCGTCACCCACGCGCGTTGCGGCGCGTTATCGGCATGCGCAGGCACGAGCGAGAGGAGCGATACGACGGCGTACAACAGGCAGGGCAACAGTATTTTCTTGGGGCGATATGTTCTCATAATGCTTTGCGTCCGCCCTTTGCGCCTTTGCGTCTTTGCGGGAGCTTATTCTTGCGTGCGTAAGAGCCGCACGCAAAGGCGCAAAGACGCAAAGCAGGAGTTGTCATTGGGCTGCGTAAACCTCGACGGCGCTTAAGCCGTCAATGAAGCCTTCGTAAATTTTTGTGTACTGCGCCTGCACGAGTTTCGTCTCGTCGCGATTCTCGAAATAAGTG
>JANMAD010000436.1:0-4611 GCA_031359515.1 Acidobacteriota bacterium
TACTTTCATCAAAACGGTTACACGCCGGACGGTGCAAAATTAGTCATCACGACGCCCACCGGACTGGCGACGGTTAATCTCAAGACGCACGCGCTTGAGAAGGTGGTCGAAGGTCGCGTCAACCTCATCATGACCGGGCGCGAAACCGGGCAGGCTTACTACGTCAAGATGGGCACCGTGTACGCCATCGATCTCAACACACATGTTGTCAGAGAAGTGGCGAAAGTGCCGCCGCGCGGTTCGGTCGCCTCCGTTAATGCGGACGAGACGCTGCTCGCGGGCACGATCACGGAAGGCACTAACGTGCCGTTTGGCCCGCAACAGGCACAGGGCGCACAGCTACCCGACACGCCGCCGAACGCGAACACGGCGCAGCGCGCACAACCGGGCCGCGACAGCTATCCGGGTAAAGGCCAAATGATGGAGCGCCGCCTCGCCGCGCGCATTCCGATGCAGTTGTTTATCCTGAACATCAAGACGGGTGAGATGAAAACGATTCATCGCAGCACCGACTGGCTCAACCATTTACAGTTTTCGCCCACCGACCCGACGCTCTTGATGTTCTGCCACGAAGGGCCTTGGCACAAAGTTGATCGCACGTGGATCATTCGCACCAACGGCACGGGGCTGACGCAGATTCATCACCGTACAATAAACATGGAGATCGAAGGGCACGAGTTCTTCAGCGGCGACGGCAAGATGATCTGGTACGACTTGCAGACGCCGCGCAGCGAGGTCTTCTGGCTGGGCGGTTACGAGATCGCGACGGGCAAGCGGACTTGGTATCACCTGCAACGCAGCGAGTGGTCTGTGCATTACAACGTCGCGCCCGATGGGCATCTCTTCGCCGGTGACGGCGGCGGCCCCAACAGCGTCGCCGCGCCGGAAAACGGTCAGTGGATTTACTTATTCCATCCTGAGTTGACGCCCGACCGCACAGATAACGAACTGCCCAACGCCAAAGACCTCATCCGGCCCGGTTTCTTCAAAGCGGAGAAACTGGTCAACCTGTCGAAGCACGATTACAGCCTTGAGCCGAACGTGACGTTCACGCCCGACATGAAATGGATCGTCTTCCGCTCGAACATGTTTGGCCCGACGCACGTCTTCGCCGTCGAAGTGCAAAAGGCCCAGTGAGCGCACAAGGTAAACTTCATCGGTGGGCGGCGATGTCCGGGCGGGTCATCTTGTTGACCGGCCTCGTGAGCCTCTTGCTGTCTACACAGGCAGCACGCGGCCAGCACTTCACACCGATTGACCTCGCCGGACAGTGGCGGTTCGCGCTGGATCGCGAGGACGTGGGCGTGCAGGAGCAGTGGTTCGACAAAGACCTGCCGGATCAGATCACGCTGCCGGGTGTGCTGCAAGCGCAAGGGCACGGCGACGAGATCAGCACGAGCACGCCGTGGGTGCTTTCGCTGTACGACCGTTGGTGGTATCTGCGCGCAGACTACAAGGCATACACCGAGCCGGGCAACGTCAAAGTACCATTCCTCGCGCAGCCGCCGCGCCACTATCTCGGCGCGGCGTGGTATCAGCGCGACGTGGTCATTCCGGCAGACTGGCAAGAGTGGCGCGTGGTGCTGACGTTGGAACGGCCGCACTGGGAGACTACGGTCTGGGTGGACGAGCGGAAGATCGGTTCTAACAACAGCCTGTGTGTGCCGCACGTTTATGATCTCGGCACATTGTCGCCGGGTCAGCATCGGCTGAGCATACGCAGCGATAACCGAATGCTCCTGCCTTACCGGCCTGACGCACACAGCGTCTCGGATTCGCTGGCCGGCACTTGGAATGGGATCGTCGGCAAGATTGAACTGACTGCGACCACCCAAGTCTGGCTTGAAGACGTGCAGGTCTATCCGAATGTGGCGAAGAAGTCCGTGCTCCTTAAGGTACAGATCGGCAACATGACGGGCGAGGCCGGCAAAGGAAGGCTTCATATAGCCAGTGGCGGCGGGTCGATGACCGTGCCGGTGACGTGGGATGCACAGGGAGGGCAAGCAGAAGTAGAAGTAGAGCTAGGCCCAAACGCGCAAACTTGGGATGAGTTTCATCCATACCTGCAACCTATGGTCTTATCGCTTTTGGCCTTTCCGCCGAGCCACATACCAATGCAGCCACCACGCTACTTGGCAAACGACTACAGGAATTTGACTTTTGGTCTGCGCGAATTACACACAGAGGGCAATCAGTTCATCCTCAACGGGCGGCCGATCATTCTGCGCGGCACGCACAGCGGCGGCGACTTTCCCTTAACCGGCTATCCGCCAACGGACGTGAAATCGTGGGATCGAATCATAAACATCTGCAAGGCGTGGGGGCTGAATCACCTGCGCTTCCACTCGTGGGCCCCACCGGAGGCAGCTTACGTCGCGGCGGACAAACAAGGCTTCTATATCCAGTCCGAGCCGGGCATGTGGAACGAGATCAGTCCGGGCACGCCGATGGAGCGGATGCTGTACGAAGAGACCGAGCGGATGATCAAAGCCTACGGCAATCATCCTTCATACGTGATGCTCTCCGCGAGCAACGAGCCGAAGGGCCACTGGCAAGAGGCGCTGCCCAAATGGACAGTGCACTTCCGCACCGCCGACCCGCGCCGGCTTTACACAAACGGGACGGGCCACACCGAGAAAGAAGTGCCCAACCTCGACAAAGGCGTGGACTATCTGGTCATACAACGCGTGGGCGCGAAACAACTGCGCGGCAACTCGGCTTGGTTCGGCGACGATTACCGCGCTTCGCTCGTGGGCGTCAACGTGCCCGTGCTCGCGCACGAGTTGGGCCAGTGGGCCGCTTATCCCGACTACGACATCATCAAAAAGTTCACCGGCTACATGCGCCCGGGCAACTACGAAATCTTCCGCGACTCGATGGCCGCGCACGGGTTGTTGGCAAAGGACAAAGACTTCGCTTGGGCCTCTGGACGTTATCAACTTGCGTGCTACAAGGAAGAGATCGAAGCCAACTTGCGCACGCCGGGTCTCGGCGGTTTTCAGTTGCTCGATCTGCATGATTACGTCGGTCAAGGCACAGCCCTTGTCGGCCTGCTCGATCCGTTCTGGGCATCGAAGGGCTATGCGACGCCGCAAGAGTTTCGTCATTTCTGCAATACGACCGTGCCGCTCGCGCGCTTAAAGAATCGCGTGCTGACGACGGCCGATCCGTTTGCCGTTGACGTAGAGATCGCTCACTACGGCGCGGAGCCAATCGCGCAGGCCGTGCCCGTCTGGCAGATCGTGGAAGGACGCGGCACGGTGGTCGCGAAAGGGCAGTGGCCGGCGCGGACGCTCCCGTTGGGGAAGAATACGCCGCTCGGTCAGGTGACAGTCGATCTGTCGCGGCTGCCGGCCCCGCGCGCATACAAGTTGGTGGTGAGCATACGAGGCACGCCGTTTACGAACGACTGGAACTTCTGGTTGTACCCGGCGCAGGTGAACAGCGCGCCGCCGGCCGACGTGCTGGTGACTAGCTCTTGGCCGGCAGCGGAGGCGAAGCTCGGCGCGGGCGGCAAGGTGTTGTATCTGCCGCGCCGCGCAGACCTCGACTGGACAAGCCCGCCGCTCGATGTCGTGCCCGTCTTCTGGAATCGCTTCATGGGGCCGAACTGGAGTCGCATGCTCGGTCTCTGGTGTGACACGCATCATCCGGCGCTCGCTGGTTTCCCGACCGAAGCGAATTTCGATTGGCAGTGGACGGAGCTTGTGCGCCGCGCACGCGCGGTGAATCTTGATCGCTTTCCGCGCGAGTTGCAGCCCATCGTCTGGGCCATTGACGATTGGAATCGAAACTACAAACTCGGTCTCATCTTCGAGGCCAAAGTCGGGCACGGTCGGTTGTTGGTCTGCGCGGCTGACATTCAGCAAGAACTTGACAGCCGCCCCGCCGCACGGCAGTTGCGCCGCTCGCTGTTCGACTACATGACGAGCGTGCGCTTCCAACCGCGCATGTCCGTCTCGGCTGCGGACATGCGCGGTCTGCTGTTCGACACGCTCATCATGCGCAAGCTCGGCGCGACCGCGCAGGCGGAAGGCCAAGCCGCCAATGTCATTGACGGCGATCCGAATACCTTCTGGCAGGCGGGCGATCAAAAACAGCCTGCGCGCCAGACGCAGGAGTTGACCGTCAACTTCCCCGCGCCGGTGGCGATGAACGGGCTTGTCCTCATGTCGCGGCAGAATCACCGCGAGCACGAGGGCGACATACGTGAGTACGTCGTTCAAGTAAGCGACGACGGGCGCGAGTGGCGCGAAGCGGCACGCGGCACGTTGCGCTCGACCTTCGCGCCACAACAAATACGTTTTCCGCAGACGCGCACTGTGCGGCAGTTGAAGCTGACTGCGCTATCCGGTTTCGGCCCCGACAAAACGGCGGCGCTCGCCGAGTTGGCCGTCATCTATGCCGGGCCGAAATTACCGGACACGGGCGCGGACGCGCTCAACTATCAACGCAGCAAGACCGCGACGCCCGACATTGATGAAGGGACGGCTGCGCCCCGGCCACCGGCCACACAGACGCCGCAGCGAAAACCGTCGCGTCGTCGCCGGCCGAGTTGAAAAATTCAATTTGCGTGTAGGGGCAGACCTGCGTGTCTGCCCCGGTCCTTGT
>JANMAD010000458.1:0-2314 GCA_031359515.1 Acidobacteriota bacterium
TGAGTTAGTCATGACACAGGAACTGATCGCCAACATGCTGGGTGTGCGCAGAGAGGGCGTCACCAATGCGGCGCAGCGCTTGCAGGAAAATGGACTGATTTCTTACGTGCGCGGTCGCATCACAATCCTTGACCGGCGCGGCTTGGAAGCGACCGTCTGCGAGTGTTACAGGGTAGTCAAAGACGAATACGACCGCTTACTCAACTAATAAGCCCCTCACTCATCCTTTCCCACCTTCCCGTATAAGTGTGCTGGCGCACAGACGGCCTTTCCGCGCCTGTGTTACTCATAGAGTGTCACTCCTTTTTGAGCATTCAGCTCTCGCCACCGGGATCGGACTTGTCACCCTCTTCTTGTGCTGTCTGTCGTCTTTTATGACCCGATTAAACTACGGAGTTCCCCAATGCTATCCGCAAAACGAGTTGTGCAAGTTGAAAGCCAAACGCGCGCCGTCCTGTCCCATGAGGCCAACGATATGGCCGAGTCCGAGCCGACGCAAGCAGGGCTGCGGACTTCGGAAATCCGTTACCGGCGGCTCTTCGAGGCCGCCCGAGACGGGATACTTATTCTTAATGCCGTCACCCTAAAAATCACCGACGTGAATCCATTTATGACGGAGTTGTTGGGCTACACACGCGCCGAATTTCTGGGCAAGGAGCTATGGGAAATCGGTCTGTTCAGTGATAAGGAGGCGAGTCAGGCTGCCTTTCGCGAATTGCAGGAGACAGGCTATCTCCGTTATGAAGACTTACCACTGCAAACAAAGCAAGGGGTAGAGCGGGAAGTGGAGTTTGTCAGCAATGTCTACGAAGAAGACAGCCGGCAAGTTATTCAATGCAACATCCGCGACATCACTGAGCGCAAGCAAGCGGAGGAAGAGCGTAGGCTGCTTTTGGCGAGCGTGCAGACAGCACACGCGGAGGCTGATACAGCTAACTCCATCAAGGATGAGTTTCTCGCCACCCTGTCACATGAATTGCGTACACCCCTGACTTCGATTCTCGGCTGGTCAGAGTTGCTCACCAACGGCAATCTCGACGACGTAACAACCAAACGTGCGCTTGCGATCATCGTGCGTAACGCCCGCGCGCAAAGACAACTCATTGACGATCTGCTCGACATCTCGCGCATCATCACGGGCAAGCTCCGCCTCGACGTGCGACCCGTGGAGCTCGCGCCGATGATCGAGACAGTCATTGACAGCGTGCGCCCGACGGCAGAGGCCAGAAGCATCAATCTTCAGACAGCCCTTGATCCCCGCACCAGCCCCATCTCCGGCGACCCCGACCGGCTCCAACAAATTTTCTGGAATCTATTAACCAACGCCATCAAGTTCACACCCAAAGGCGGGCACGTCGAAGTGCGATTGGAGCGCATCGCCTCGCACGTCGAGCTTACCATCAGCGACACGGGGCAAGGCATTGACCCGGAGCTTCTGCCCCACGTCTTCGACCGCTTCCGCCAGTCCGACTCGTCAAGCACACGCAGGCACGGCGGGCTTGGTCTTGGGCTTTCCATCGTGCGGCAGTTGGTTGAGCTACATGGCGGGACGGTGACGGCGGCAAGTGCGGGGGCAGGCGCGGGCGCAACCTTCAAGGTCACACTCCCCATGATCAGCGTGCATCACACACTAGGCGACGTAGAGATGACGCGCCCCCTGAGCGGGAATAACCCGCTGAGCGAGGGGCAGCAGTCGCTGGTTGATGTTCGCGTGCTTGTCGTTGAGGACAAATCCGACGCCCGTGAACTTGTCGAGGTAGTGCTGACAAAGAGCGGCGCTGAAGTGGTCTCTGTCGGATCAGCGGTTGAGGCGCTGGCAGAACTGGAGCGCCAGCGCTTCGACGTGCTGGTCTCGGATATCGGGATGCCGGGGATGGACGGCTATGCGCTGATCAGCAAAATCCGCCAGTTACCATTAGAGCGCGGCGGCAGAATTCCGGCCGTGGCATTAACGGCCTACGCCGGCGTCGAAGACCGGATGCACGTCCTCTCGGCGGGCTACCAGATGCACATTCCGAAGCCGGCCGAGCCAGCCGAGTTGACGTCCGTTGTCGCAAGTCTTGCCGCGCGATACAGTGTGCCGCTGCTAGCTCTTTAAGCGAAGATGAGGACATTGGACAGGTCGCACACTTGATTTGTAAAAGTCAGAACTTGACCCTGCCTCAGACGCTGTCCGCCAACTCGTAATTAGCAACTCTTATTGTTGGCGCGAAGCGCCCTAAGTTTTCCTTTGCGCTGCCTTGGCCGCGCAGAGTTTGCTGTCGCATAGGTCTTGACCAAAAGCCGTTGTCTGTAAGGTCAAATTCAGACTTAT
>JANMAD010000485.1:0-9060 GCA_031359515.1 Acidobacteriota bacterium
AGGGCGCGGAAGTTTCTGTGCTTGAAGCGGCCCGCGCGCTCGGCGTGACGGTCGTGGCCAGCGCGTCGATCTTGCAAGGGCGCGTGGCGCGCGACCTGCCCGCGCGCATACGCGAACCACTCGGCGCGCTCGCCACCGATGCTATGACCGCGATCCAGTTCACCCGATCCACGCCCGGCGTCACGACCGCGCTCGTCGGCATGAGCCAACGCGCGCACGTCGAAGAGAACCTGCGCCTCGTGCGCGTCGAACCGACGCGGATGGAAGACTATGAACGCCTGTTTGATGCTGATGGAGAATGAAGGAGGCGCGGACAACGATGGCGCAACAAGAGTTCAAATCCTTCTCCGATTTCTGGCCCTACTATCTGCACGAGCATAGCCGCCCCGCGACCCGCGCGCTCCACGCCGCCGGTACGATTGCCAGCCTCGCGCTCCTCGTCGCGCTCATCGTCACGCGCAAATGGATGTGGCTGCCGCTCGCGCTCGTCGTCGGCTACGGCGCGGCGTGGCTCGCGCACTTCCTGATCGAGCATAACCGCCCCGCCACCTTCCAACACCCGCTCTGGTCATTCATGGGCGACTACAAAATGCTCGCCCTCATGCTCACCGGCCAACTCGACGCGGAACTCGCGCGGCTCGGACAGACGAAAGCTCAATAAAGTTCACTCGTGTTAATTGCGTTGCCGGTTGTGCGGCCACGTCGGCGGTGGGGGCGGGGGGATGCGTGCGCGCTCTGCGTTGGTGTGGGCGCGGCGGCGCAAGAGTTCGAGTTTGAGACTCTCTTGGCCGCGCGCCATGGCCCAATGATGATTGGCGGCGAAGAGGGGCTTTAACAGAAACGAGACGGCGTTAATAAGCGGCTTGCGTGCGCGTATGCGCCAGTCGTAGGTGATGTTGACGTGGGGGCCATCCGGCGCGAACGTCCAGATGCCGCGCCCGTCCAGATCGCCGAGCGCTTCGATAGTTGATCCGTAAGGATAACGCGACTCCGCCACGCGGAACTGCCAGCGCAACGTGTACGGCAGCCAACCTTTCGTGTACAGGCTCACCACCTTGCCCACGCCATGCTCATCGCCCGGCTCAATCACTTTCACATCCAGATACACGGCCGGCCACCAACGCACCAGCGACTCTACGTCGCCGATCACGTCCGCGACTTCATGGCACGTGCCCTCGACACGCCAGTGCGAGATGAAATGATAATCGGAGAAAGCCATCAAGCCGTCCCTTTATCTCTAACCTCCTTCCGTCCGTGCGGCGCGTTGCTGGCGTTGCTGGTAGAGGAAGGAGACGGCGAGCAGGATCGCGCCGAGCACGATGAAGGAGATGATGCGATAAAGCTTATCGAGCGATGACAGATCGAAGAAGAAGACTTTGCACGTCGTCAAGCCCAAGAGCGCGAGTGCCATCACGCGCAGCAGACGGTTGTGCCGCACGAGACCGAAGACGAGCAGCGCGCCGCCATAGACCGCCCATAAGACTGAGAGCGAAAGTTGACGCGCCAAACGCAGGTCGCGCAGTTGGCCGAC
Source organism: Acidobacteriota bacterium (assembly GCA_031359515.1). Lineage (GTDB taxonomy): Bacteria > Acidobacteriota > Blastocatellia > Pyrinomonadales > Pyrinomonadaceae > QHXQ01. The sequence goes on from JANMAD010000485.1 coordinate 1,532, forward strand.
CGCCATTGCGCCCCCGCCGCGTTGCACCGCGAAGTAGCCGCTCGTTTCGAGACTGAGGGCCGTCAACGCGAACACGTGGCCGACGACCGTCACCAACGGGATGATGCGCGCGGCTTCGGGTATGTTCGTCGCATCGGCGCGGGCGTAAAGACACGCGACGACGTAGAGCGCGCCGACGTAGAGCGCGAAGGCGGCGGCGGTTTGATTGAAGAGCAGTGCGTGCCACGGCGCGTTGTAATAGGTCGCGTCCTCAAGCAATATCTTCGCGCCCGCAAGAGCGAACAGCACAAGCGCACCATAACGCACGGCAACGTGCCGTAACCGCAGCCCGACGACAAAAGCGGTCGTGCCGTAGAGCGTCCACAGCGCGCTGAGTGCGAGTTGATGTGTGTTGGCCAATATCGGCACAATGACGGCGAGCGGCCCCGTTGCCTGCTCTATGCGCTGTCTGAAGTAGTCGTTGAGATCGGTCGTGAGCAGCGCGAGCGCGAGCGCGTTGCCGGCGAGGACGAAAAGGCTGCGCAGGATGTCGCGGTCGTCGTCGTTGACCCGTTCACTGTAACGCCGATAGAGCCACGTCACCCCGGCGCAGACGCCGACGAGGGCGGCGCACGAGACGGCGCGCTTGTTCAAGAGCGGCTGGAACGCTTCGCCGGTGCGATAGCCGAACTCCGGCATGTCTACGATGAACCAGTGCATGACCGCGACCGTGAAGACCGGCAGCGCGGCGAAGCGCGGCGCGTCCTCTTCGGAGCGCAAGCCGACCCACGTCAGCATCAACGCTTCGATGCCCCAACCGATTGTCACCCACAGTTGATCGAGTTGAATGGCCACGGCCATCGTTAGAAAGGTGACCGCCACGGCGACGTAGCTATAGGTGAGCAATTTGTCGGCCGGGTGCCGCGCACGCGCGATGAAATAGAGCAGGCCGAAGAAACCGACGAGCAAGAGCGCGTGCGACCCTTGCAGGCGGAACGTGGCGGCGGTCAGGCGTTGGTGATCTTCGAGGAGAGCGTAGCTCGTGGCGAAGTAGAGCGTCGCATTCGTGAGCAGAAGCGAGATGTCGAACCAACGCGTCGGGCGTTCTTTGAGCACGTTGTGAATGATCGCGAGCGCAGCGAACATGCCGAAGAAGAGCGTCAGGAAGAAGAGCGTCGGCCAGAGTTTCGCATCGCCGTAGTATTTCAAATACCAGCCGGCGAAGAGCAGCCACGTGGCGGCGAACGCGAGATAGTTCAGACTGCGCCAGCGTTTGAAGTAGGCAAGCGCAAGCACGCCCGCATCGAGCAAGGCGGCATAGCCGAAGAGGGCGACCTCGTTGTCCACGTTGGTGGCGAGCAGTTGCGGCGTCATGAAGCCGCCGATGAGACCGAGGATGGCGATGGCGTAAGCGTCGTAACGCGCGGCCAGCAGGACGGCGGTCGCGGTGACGACGGCCATCAACGCGAACGCGGGCGGCTGGCTAAGTAGATGATAGAAACTGAACGAGGCGTAGACAGAGAGATACAGGATCAATATACCGCCGCCGGAGAGGACGTAGGCGTAAGCTTGATAACCGCGCAGGCGCAGACGCTCCGCGAGCGCCAGCAGCGCGCACCCGGCCGCGCCGCCTAATAGCACGCGGCCCGTCGGGCCGATCCATTGATTGTCGAAGGCGAGTTTGAGGAAAAACGCGACCGCGAGCGTACCCAAGATCATGCCGACCCAGAGAAATAATTTGCCGGCGATGAGCGTTTCGAGATCGCCCCAAGATTTGGTCGCGCGGGCCGGCGCAGGCGCGTGCGCCGTTGCGCGCGGGCCGCTCGTTGTCTGACCGCCGCCGGGCCGCACCTGTTGAGCATCGTGCGTGCGCCACGCCGGTTCATAATCGGTGGCCGGTGCGTGGCCGGCGGCTTCGTGTGTGTCGGTCGCCGCTTGCTCGTCCGTCGTGACGGAGGGCGGTGCGGTTGTCGTGCGCGCGGTCTGCTGTGTCGGCGCATCGGTCACGGAGAATTGCGGCGGCACAGTTTCACGTTGCCCGTTAGTTTGCGTTGTGGGTGCTGGCGGCGCGACCGGCATTGTGCCTTGACCGAAAGGGCGGGGCACTTGCGCGGCCCGCTGGATGCCGAGTTGGCGTTCGATGACGTGCATGCGCGCGGCTTGGTCTGCAAGCATCTGCTCAAGCCGCGCGAGTTGGGCGGCCAAGTAGCCGTCGCTATGCTCAGGCGGGAGATCGTGGTCACTCATTAAATGCTCCGTAAAGATATGAAAGCTGTGGTCAGACTCGGCTATATGAACGCGCACGCGGTCGGGATGTTGCGCGGGGTCGGTTTAGATCGTCGGCTGAATCGGATCGGGCGGTGTGACAGGCGCGCCGGCCCGTGCGGCCTCCGCGCCGAGCGCGATGATCTCGTCGCGCAGATTGCGCCGCTCGATGAGCAGGCGTTGAAAGAAGCGGCGGCGCATAAAGAAGAAGAGCAGGGCGCGTGCGCCGCCGACGAAGCGATCCAGTTCCTCGAAAAAGCGTATGGCGACGAAACCGGAGAGCGGCGCGGCGACGAGTGCGAGTAGCGCGACGGGCCAACCCAACAGCCACCAACAGACGAGCGCAACGACTATCCACGTCAACGGAAAGAACAATAGCGCCGCCGTGATCTTGAAGGTCGCGAATACGTCTTCCTGATCGCCCGCCAGTTTGAGCGCGAGCCAATGCGCGAGTTTATAAGCCGGGTAATGTATGACGACGCCCGCGAACGCGAGCGGCGCGAGCAGCAACGTCGGCAGCACGCGCAGGGCAAGATAGCGCGCGACGTTGGCGGCGGGCACGCGCGGCGCGGAGAGATCATCAAGCTCGACGCCCGCTTCTCTTAGCTCCTCTTCATAACGCCGGATGCGCGCTTCGAGCGCGGCCAGACGCGCGGGCGCATGCTCGAAAAAGTAGGCGTAGCCTTCGACGAAGCGGCGGCGCAGATCGAACTCGTGTGCGAGACTATCGTCCGCGTCCGCTGCGCCCTCGCTTTCGGTGGAAAAGATTTTCTCGGCGCGGCTGATCGTAGCGAGCGCCTGCTCGTGCTCGGCGTTCAAGGTCACGTCGCGCAGCGCCGCCTCAATGCGATCCGACAACGCGCGCACAGCTTCGCGCGCCGGTTCGCCGTCCGCTTCCAGTTTGACCGGCGCAACCTGCAACGGCTCGCCGAAGTAGAGCAGGGCCGCGCTGCGGAAAGCGGACTTCGCGGTGTAGTAGAGACCGGCCGGCACGATTTTCAGATCGAGCGTCGGGTCTTCGCCCAGGACGCCGAGCGCGATGCGCGCCGTGCCGGTTTTGAGCGGGCGCAAACTCGGCTCGTTGTGCGAGACGCCTTCGGGGCAGATGGCAATCGTGCCGCCGCGTTTTAAGAGTGCGCGACAGCGCGCGAACGTTTCGCGGTTGCGCGCCGGATCAGAGCCTGTGTCCTGTTGCCGATAGACGGGCAGCGCGTCGAGCGAGCGCGCCAGCGCGCCAATGACGGGCATACGCAGGATCGGTTCTTTCGCAAGGAATGAGACGCGGCGCGGCGCGTGGCAGAGAATGAAGACCGGGTCAACCAGCCCGTTCGGATGATTGATGACGAAGATGACCGCGCCCGCGCGCGGCACACGCGCCAGCCCCACGATCTCTATGCGGCGAAAGAAGACGCGCAGCGCCAAACGCAGTATGCCGACGATGATGCGTCTGACCAAACTTTAACTTCACTCCCTTCACGCGCCGGAGTCTGCGCGCGAACATGCGTGCAAGTCCGGCGGACAGGCAGGAATATAGTGCAAGCGTGCGCTAAACAGCTAGGCTGTTTGTGGCAGTTCCCAGAGACACACAGCAGCGATCTAGCCGGGAGCGCGGGCATCTTGCCCGCCATGAGCGCTGCAAGCGCGAATAATTGACTCGCCTTGCAGGCTCGTATGCGGGCAGGATGCCCGCGCTCCCGGCGCATACGTGCATGATTCACTGCGGCAGATAGTTTTCCACGAAGGCGCGTAGCTCCGCGAGCGAATCGTCGGCGATGATGCGGAAGATGCGCGCGGGCGGCGCGGCGGGCAGTTGGCGCGCGGTGAGCGCGTCGGTGATGACGAAGGTACTCGCCCGCAAGGCGCGCTGCCAACCGCGCGTGCGCGCGTCATTGAGACTGAGCGCGGACGCTTCGATGCCGACCGAGACGAGCATCGTGCGCGCCCAACGCAAAAATTCCGGCCAGCGCGAGACGACCGCGATCAACTCGTCCGCCGCAGGTCGCTGTGCGCCGCTCAAGGCTTCAGGGATCGAGCGCGTGCGCAACAGCAGACAACTCGTGTCCGGCGGCAAGAGCGCACGCACGCGCTCCGATTGCCCGTACATCGCCACGGCTGCCGCGCCCGCCGGCAGCCCCGTCCGCGCACAGTCTGTGAGACTCATACTCTGCACGGGAAAGTTGGTCGCGTCCGCGATCTCGGCGACGAGGATGGCGCGCAGTTCTTCGTCCGGCTCAAGCACGAGGAAATGATCGGGCGGTTGTAAGGCGAGCCAATGCTTGATGCGCGTCTGGATTGCGCCGAGCGAGAAGTTGGCCGCGCGTGCGCGTTGCAGGAAGGTCGCGATCAGTTGATCGAGTTCGAGTTGCGTGTCGAGTGGCAGCGTGCGGTCGAGCGTGCGCACATAGACGCCACTGCCTTTGCGAAAGTCCAGCCAGTTATGTGCGGCCAATTCGCGGTACGCGGCGCTGACGGTGTTCGCGTGAATCTGATAGCGGCGGGCCACATCGCGCGTCGAGGGCAGCCGCTCGCCCGGCCGCAGATCGTGGCTGAGAATGCCCAGCTTGATCTGCGTCGTCAACTGCTCGCGCAAAGGCACTTCACTGTTTTTCGAGAGCCAGAGGCGCATGGGTAAAAAAAGTCCGTTGTCCGTGGTCAGTTGTTCGTTGTGCTTGTTGCGTGCGTTGAATGCTGAAATGGCAATCAACACCCAACGCAACCAAGAACAACTGACCACGGACAACGGACAACGGACTGTTATCACTTACGCGATTTGAGCACGCCGGTAAGCGAGCCGATGACGTTGGTGATTTTGGCCGCGACGCGGCCGGTTGTCTCGGCCACCTGTGTCAAGGCGGAATCAGCGTCGGCCGCTTTTGGTGCCACCCTTGCGGGCCGCACCTCCACCACCGCCACTCCCGCCGCGGCCACCAGCCGCGCCGACTGCGCCGCGCCCACTGCCTGCGCCACGCGCGACGCCGCCCGTGCCGCCGCGCTTTGCGCCACCCTGCGCGCTGCCCTTGCCGCCCGCCTTCGCGGGCGTGCCTTTCTTGCCTGCGCCGCTCTTGCCGGCCGTAGCCTTCGGGCCGCCTTTGCCGGCCGCGCCCGTGCGTGCGACGCCGCCGCCCGCACCGCTCTTGTTCGCGCCGCGCTTGGCAGCACCGCCGCCACTACTGCCAGCGCCACCTTTGTTCGCGCTGCCCTTCACCGCGCCGCCGGTGCTGCCGCGTCCGGCCGTTGCACCGCCCCCGGCGCTGGCTGCGCCGCCGCCACGTTTCTGTGCGCCGCCTTTGCTGCCGCCGCCTTGAGTGGTAATCGCGCCGCTCTTCTTGGCCGCGCCTTTGTTCGAGCCGCCGCCACCTTGCCCGCCACTCGTGCCGCCCCCTTTGCCTTTCGCGCCCGCCGCCGCGCCTGTGCGTTTAGCGTCGCCGCCACCACGTGCGCCGCCACTGCCTTTGGCCGGACTGCCGCCACCGGCTGTTGCGCCGACGCCGCGCGTAGCGCCTGCGCCGCCACCTCTGCCCGCAGTCCCGCCTTTACCAGAGGCACTGCTGCCGCTGCCGCCGGACGCACCGCCGGTGACGCCGGTTGCGCGCCCGATGGCCTGCCCGCCGTGTCCGGCTGTGCCGCTTGTATCACTACTATCAGCCGCGCCGCCATCGCTGCTACTACTCCATTCGCTTGCGCCGGCGTCGCCGCCGCCGCCTTCACTGCCGACCGAACCGCCGGCCGCGCCGCCGGTCGTTACATCATCTCTATCGTTACCGTTTCCTTGTTCTGCCATCTCATTGCTCCTTGTTGTCAGAGAAGCGACCTCGCATGCGTGCGAGATCGGTTGCTAAGATTCCGAGCTACGTCGCGTTATAAAATTATGGCTGCGCTTTTTTGCGGAGCATAGCATAACTTGCGCGTCCGCGATCCCCTCTTTCTCGCCGCCGCGCCGAAATAGTTTTTGTGCACCGCCGATAGCGTTGCGTGTCGGCGCGAGTTGCCGCGTCGCCCGCGAGCCGTTATAAATAGGCGCAAGGCATTAACCTTTATGGAATCACTCTCGTCCGCACTCGCCGTCTTGACGGCTATGATCACGCCCGCCGTGTTGATCTCGGCGTGCGGCGCGCTCATCCTGTCCACTTCGACGCGACAGGGGCGCGTGGTGGATCGCGTGCGGGCGCTCTCTGATCGCTTCGAGGAGTTGGCGCATGCCGGTGATGAATTGGCGCTCGCCGAAGAACGCCGCGCGATGCTCTTTAATCAACTCGACAAACTGACGAGCCGTGCGCGCATCCTGCAACGCAGCATGTCGGTCTTCTACATCGCGCTCGGTCTATTCGTCGCCACGAGCGTCGCCATCGGCACAGTACCGCTGGCCATCGTCGCCTTCGGCCCGCGTTACAGTTGGCTGCCGGTCGTCCTCGGTTTAAGCGGCGCGTCGTTCCTCTTCTACGGCAGCATCACGCTGATCTTCGAGGCGCGGCTGGCCTATAGCGCCATCACCGCCGAGATGGATTTCGTCTGGCAACTCAGCAAGCACCACGCGCCAGCCGAGTTGGTTGACCGCAAAAGCCCACACTACCGTTGGCGCATTAACCCCACGTCCCGACGACGCAATGGCTGACGCGCACACCGCTACAAATGCTCCGGCCTATCTCGCGCTGCTGGCGACGGGTGAACTTGCGCACCGCGTCGAGGCGTTGGAGCAACTGCTCGCGCGCTGCACGGTCTGTCCGCGCGACTGTTTCAATGACCGCTTACAGGATGAGATCGCGGCCTGTTATTCGGGTCGCTTGCCCATCGTCTCGTCATACACGCCGCACTTCGGCGAAGAACCGGCGCTCGTCGGCACACACGGCGCGGGCAACATCTTTTTTGGCAACTGCAATCTGCGCTGCGTCTATTGTCAGAACTATCAAATCTCGCAGACGCACAAAGCGCAACGTAAGAACGAAGTCACGCACGAACAACTCGCCGCGATGATGCTCGAACTGCAAGCGCGCGGTTGCCACAATATCAACTTCGTCTCGCCCACACACTTCGCGCCGCAGATGGCCCGCGCGATCATGCTCGCGGCCAAGCAGGGCTTGCGCCTGCCCATCGTCTATAACACTAACGCTTACGATTCGGTCGCAGTGCTGCGCTTGCTCGACGGCATCGTGCAAGTTTATTTGCCCGATCTAAAATACGCCGACTCGGCTGATGGCTACACTTACTCGAAAGTTCACGACTACACCGCACACGCGCGTTGCGCCCTCGCGGAGATGTACCGGCAGACGGGCGACGAGTTGGTGTTT